>NZ_JBEUPD010000001.1:376474-579423 GCF_040492135.1 Actinomadura sp. NPDC000600 | reverse complement strand
GCCGGACCGGGGACGGCCGTCGCCGCGGCCGGCGCCCGGGCGGGCGTCGCGGCCCTGGCCGGCGCCGTGTTCGCGATCCTGCTGTGGGAGCTTCCCGCGCTGCGGTCCCCCGTCGCCGGGCCGACCCGGTGAGGACCTGAACGCACCCAGGAAAGGAGCACGGGGACATGACGTTCGAGACGACCGCCGGGCTGGCCTGCTGGACGGCCATGGTCCTGCTCGCCCTCGCACTCGTGCGGATGAACCGGCGGCTGCGCGCCGTCGAGGCGCGCGTCCCCGAGCCGGGCCTGCCCGCGGGAGCGAAGGCGCCCGGACTCGACCGGCTCGGGGTCGCGCCGACCGGGCCGACGCTGCTGCTGTTCCTCAGCTCCGGCTGCGGCGGCTGCCCCGCCGTCCTGGAGGAGGCCGAGGCACTGGCGGCCGACCCGGCGAGCCTCCCGATGCGGGCCGTCTTCTCCGGCGACCCGCTCCCCGTGAGCGACGGGCTCATCCCCGTGCACTCCGGGGAGCGGGAGCTCATGTCCGCCTACCGGGTCCCGGGGACGCCGTTCGCCGTGCTCGTCGAGTCGGGCCGGGTCCGCCGGGCGGAGCCGGTCCGCTCCCTCGACCTCCTCAGAGACCTGGCCGCACCGGCTCCGGCGGACCGAGCGAGGGAAGGCGGGACAGGGCGACGCCCAGCGGCGTGATGGCGTGCACCGCCTTGCGGCCCGTCCGCCCGGTGACGATCAGGCCGGCCTCGCGCAGGACCTTCGCGTGCTCGCTGGCCGTCGAGGGGGTGACGCCCAGCAGCCTGGCCAGTTCCGTGGTGGTCGTCCCGCCCACCGCACCGCGGAGCACCGCCGCGCGGGTCGCGCCCAGCAGCGCCGACAGCGCCTCGGACCGCCCGCCGCCCGGGCCGTGGTCGTGCAGTTCCGCCCCGAACTCGGTGGACGTGGGAAAGAACAGCACCGCCGGGCCCCGGCCCTCCCGGTCCTCCAGGAAGAAGGGCCTGCGGCCGCAGAACACCGACGGCGCCAGCACCAGGCCGCGCCCCTCCAGCCTGACCGTCCGCGTTTCCGGAGATCGCACCTCCAGCACGCCGGCGTCCCACCGGGCGTCGGTGGACAGGGTCGACAGCAGCAGCTCGACGCCGCCTTCGGCGACCGTCCGGAGACGGAAGCTGCGCTCCACGTCGATCCTGCTCTGGATCCGGTCCCAGTAAGGGGCGATGGCGGCGCGCCGGTAGTCCCGCAGCGCTCCGCCGAGTTCATGGAGCGCCCGCGGATCTCCGGCCGCGAGGGGCTCGGCGTACGCCGGAAGCTGGGAGAGCGCGGCGAGCTCCCGGACCAACCGCTCCTTCGGCGCCGAGACGACCGCCTCGATGCTCTCGTCCCAGTTCTGCCCCTCCTCCCCGCGCATGAGGAATTCCGCGAACGGCCCCTCGTGCGGGCACAGCGCCAGCAGGATCCGGCTCGATCGCGGCAGGCGGACCCGGGTACGCGAACGCCACCCGTCGAGCGCCCTGCGGCCCGACCGGGTCGGGAGCGCCCGCACGCTCAGGACGGTCTCCCAGAGCGGGTGCGCTCCGGAGATCCTCGTTCTGGCGAGATCGTTACCGGTGAAATGGACATGCAGCATGGAGTGTTCCCCCGTCTCCTCGTATCTGCTGCCTGGCACGGCGAGAAGCAGGGGCCGCGACCGAGAGATCAGGTCGCGCCACGGAACGCACACCCCGCTGGCCCCAGCCAATGGCAAGAACTGCAACCCCGTATGCCATTGGTCGCCTTGATACCTTGTCTAACCCGGAGAGTACTGGCAAGTCAAGACATGGAAACGGTCGTTCAATATCCTGGCACCATCCGCACCCTGCGTGATCACCCACCGCAATTGCCCGCATCATGATTGTCACCGGCGAGATCATGTCGAGCGGGCGGTAAAACGGGTACCGCGGCCGTTCCGCCGGCGGCGGTTCCGGGGAAGTCGGCACCGCGGCCTTCCCCACCAGGAGAGATCCGCGAACGCCGCTGGCCACTTTCGGCCTCAGATCGTCAACTTCGCCGTTCCCGAGGTATCAGCACCGAACGGTTCGGTACCACTACCGGTGAAACACAAAGCCGCGCCGGGCGGCTATCAATTCCGAGAGTATCGGGCTTTATGCCGGCACATCACGCGATGCTCGCACGCTCTTTCCGTGCCGTGCAGCTCCGAAGAAAGGTGCGGCCAATACCTCGGGGCGCCCACCACCACCCGGTACCCACAATTATCACTCGGTCACCAGGCGCCACTTCCGGCGGCGACCGTTCCTCCGGTCGACGCGGATCCGGCGCAGGCGCTCGGCACTACACGGTCGCGAGGACGCTTTCGGCGTCGTCCCAGAGGCGGCGGGCGAGGGCGCCGTCGCGGGCCCTGGGCTTCAGCGGCCTCTCCTTGGCGACGTGGAAGTACCGTCCGGTGCCGCCGGAGTCCACGAGGTCCACGACGGGCGGCGCGGCCCTGCCGACCGGTTTCAGCGCCGGTTTGACCGCCCTCATGAGCAGGCCGAAGGCACCGCCCCGGGTGGTGAGGTCCGTCCGCAGCACGCCCGGGTGCACCGCGTCGATCGTCACCCCGGTGCCCTGCCAGCGCTCGGCGAACAGCGGGACCATCAGCAGGTTCGCCAGCTTGGTGCCGGCGTAGGTCCGCACGGGATGGAAGTCGCGGCCCTCGGGCGTCCGGTCGGGGTCGACCCGGCCCGCGGCGTAGAGGGCCGCGCTGACCTGAACGACCCGGCGCAACCGCTCCTCCAGCAGGCGGTTCAGCAGGAACGGCGCCAGGTGGTTGGTGAAGAACGCCTGCTCGAAGCCGTCCTCGTTGAGTTCGCGCCGGTTCGGCCAGAGCGCCGCGTTGTGGACGAGCACGCTCGGCCCGGGGACGGCCTCGGCGAGCGCCCCGGCCAGTTCCCGGACCGTCCGGACGGACGACAGGTCGCCCACGACCAGGTCGGCGCCGACCTCCCGCGCGGCGGCGGCGCCCGCGTCGGGGCGCCGCGCCACGATCGTCACCCGGTGGCCCCGCCGGACGGCCTCGGCGGCGACCGCGCGTCCCACGCCCCGGTTGCCGCCGGTCACGACGACGCTCGAGTGCTCGGCCATGGCGCCTCCGCCTATCCCGCCGCGCCGAAGCGGGCCCGGCCGCCCGAGATGACCGTCGTCCCGTCCACGGCCGCTTCGAAGAGCACCGCGCCGCCGTCAGGACCGGCGTCGTCCCTCCAGGTGCTCACCTGGAGGGCGTCGCCGGGGAAGACGGGCGCGGCGAAGCGGCCTTCGAGTTCGGCCAGGTCGGCCGGGTGGGCGCCGAGGGACTCGGCGAGCGGGAGGGTGACCGCCGCGAGCGTGCACAGGCCGTGCATGATGGGGCGCGGCATCCCGGCCGCCTTCGCGGCCTCGGGGTCGATGTGCAGGTGGTGGCGGTCGCCGAGCAGCCGGTAGAGCGCCGCCTGGTCGGACGCCGTGGAGGCGGTCAGCACTCCGCCCGGGTCGGCCTCGGGTCGGCGGCGGGAGGACGGGCCGCGCTCGCCGCCGAAACCGCCGCACCCCGGCGCGAACAGCGACCAGGTCGCCTCGAAGTACTCGCTCTCGACCGCCACGTCGAAGACGGCCGCGGAACCCTTGTCCCACACGGCGGTGACGGAGGCGCTCATCTCCACCGAGCCGGAACGCGGCAGCGGCTTCCGGACGCGGAGGCGCTGTGTCCCGTGCACGGCCGTCCGCACGTCGAACGCGCCCGCCGAGCCCAGGACGTCCGGCGCCCACTGGGCGAGGGTCAGCCCGAACGCGGGCAGGACCCGGAGCCTCTCCTCGAAGACCAGGTCGAGGTCCGAGGCGCCCGCGCCCACCGCCAGGGCGTAGAGGATGGGCCGCGTCTCGTCATAGGTGACCGTGCGCGTACCGAGCGCCCGCCCGTGCCATTCATGGCTCATTCGTCCGCCCCCAGGATCAGACCGCTCGTGGGCACGCCGGTCCCCGCGGTGACGAGGACGTTGTGGACGTCGCCCGGCTGGTTCACCGAGGTGCCGCGGACGAGGCGGACGCCCTCGGCGATGCCGTTCATCCCGTGGATGTAGGCCTCGCCGAGCTGGCCGCCGTGGGTGTTGACCGGGAGCCGTCCGCCGAGCTCCAGGTTGCCGTCGGCCACGAAGTCCTTGCCCTCACCCTTCGCGCAGAAGCCCAGCTCCTCCAGCTGCGGGAGGACGAGCGGCGTGAAGTGGTCGTACAGGATCGCGGCCTGGACGTCGGCCGGGGTGAGGCGCGACTGGGCGTAGAGCTGCCGCCCGACGAGGCCCATCTCGGGGATGCCGGTGATCTCGGAGCGGTAGTAGCTGGTCATCATGTGCTGGTCGTTGCCGGAGCCCTGCGCGGCGCCCCAGATCACGGCGGGCCGGTGCGGGAGGTCGCGGGCGCGCTCGGCGGAGACGACGACGAGGGCCTGGCCGCCGTCGCTCTCCTGGCAGCAGTCCAGGAGGCGGAGCGGCTCGGCGATCCAGCGGGACGCCTGGTGGTCCTCCAGCGTGATCGGCCGCCCGTAGAACCAGGCGGCCGGGTTCGCGGCGGCGTGCCGCCGGTCGACCACGGCGATGCGGCCGAAGTCCTCGCTGGTCGCGCCGTACTCGTGCATGTAGCGGCGGGCGAACATCGCCACCCACTGGGCGGGGGTCGAGAGCCCGAACGGGTTCATCCACGCGTACGCGGCGTTGTCGGCGCTGACGTCCATCGGGCGGTCGGCCTGCCCGAGGCCGTAGCGGGTGCCGGACCGCTCGTTGAACGCGCGGTAGCAGACGACCACGTCGGCGACGCCGGTCGCGACGGCCATCGCGGCCTGCTGGACGGTGCCGCAGGCCGCGCCGCCGCCGTGCCCGATGCGGGAGAAGAACTTCAGCTCGCCGATGCCGAGGTTGCGCGCGATGTGGATCTCGGAGCTGGTGTCGGCGGTGAAGGTCACCATTCCGTCCACGTCGGACGGCTGGAGCCCCGCGTCCACGATGGCGGCGAGCACCGCCTCGCAGGCGAGCCGCAGCTCGCTGCGGCCGGACTCCTTGGAGAACTCGGTGGCGCCGATCCCGGCGACCGCGGCCGCCCCTGGCAGGACGCTCATGCGCCGCTCCCCTGTGCTTCGAAGGCCTGTGCTTCGACGGCCGGTGCTTCGACTGCCGGTGCTTGGACGGCGGGCAGCTCGACCACGACGGTGCCGGTGACGTGCGGGCCGATCGCGTTGACGCCGCGCACGGCGATCTCCACCCGGCGGCCGGCGCCGTCCTTGGCCTGGACGGTGCCGGTGAGGACCATCGTGTCGCCCGGGTAGTTCGGCGCGCCCAGCCTGATCCTGATGGCCTTCACGACGGCGGCGGGCCCGGCCCAGCCCGTCACGTACCGGTCGACGAGCCCGTTGGTCGTCAGGATGTTCATGAAGACGTCCTTGGAGCCGCGCTCGACGGCGAGCGACGGGTCGTGGTGGACGTCCTGGTAGTCGCGGCTCGCCAGCGCGGTCGCGACGATCATCGTGCGGGTCAGCGGGATGCGCAGCTCGGGAAGCTCCTCCCCCACCGCCACGTCCTCGTAGTTCCTGGTCACGGCTCCTCCGGTCACGGCTCCTCCGGTCACAGGGCCGCCCCCAGCAGCTCCAGGTCGAAGGAGGCGCCGCCGAGCGTCCCGGAGATCTGCTTGCCCCACAGGAAGTGGCGGTGCACCGGGTAGTCGACGTCCACGCCGATGCCGCCGTGCAGGTGCTGGACGCGGTGGACGACGTTCAGCCCGCCCTCGTCCGACCACCACTTGGCGACGAGCACGGCCGTCTCGGCGTCCTCCCCGGCGGCGATCAGCGAGACGGCGTGCCAGAGGCAGACGCGGAGCGCGTCGATCTCGATGAAGCAGTCGGCGAGCTGGTGCTGCGCGGCCTGGAAGGTGGCGAGCGGGCGGCCGAACTGCTCGCGGCCCGCGAGGTAGTCGGCGGCCATCCGCAGCGCGCCCTCCGCGACGCCGACCTGGACGGCGGCGAGGGAGACGCGGGCCAGCCGCAGCGCCGTGGCCAGCGCGCCGTCCGGCAGAGCCCGCGCGGGGGCGCCGTCGAGGGTCAGGTGCCCGGCGACGTCGCGGCTGGTGGTCTCGGCGCGCTCCCAGGAGACCCCTGGGGCGGAGGCCTCCAGCAGGAACAGGCCCGGTCCCTCCGGCGACGCGGCCGAGACGAGGACGTGGCTCGCGCCGAACGGCGTCGGGACGGCGGCCTTCGTACCGGTCAGCAGCCAGTTCGCGCCGTCCTGGGCGGCGGCGCACCGCGGCGCCGCGGGGTCGGCGGGGGCGAACTCCTCCAGCGCGAGGGTCGGCCGCGACGTCCCGTCCACGAAGCCGGCGGGGACGTCCTCGCCGTGCGCGGCGAGCGTGAGGGCGGCGACGACGGCCGGCCAGACCGGGACGGGGGCGACGGCGCGCCCCTGCTCCTCCAGCAGGACGGCCAGGCCGCCGGCGCCGAGGCCCGCACCGCCCGCCGACTCGGGCAGCGCGACGCCGAGCAGGCCCGTCTCGCCCAACTCGCCCCACAGGCCCTCGTCGTAGCCGTGCTCGGTCCCTTCGGCGTCCCTGATCCGCGCCTGCGTGGCGCGGTCGGTGAAGATCTGCCGGGCCAGGTCCCTGACCGCCTCCAGCTCTTCGCCAAGCGTGAAGTCCATCAGCGCTCCTCGGGGTTGCGAGGCGGTCCGGCCGGGCGGAACGCCGGCAGGGAGAGGTCGGGGTCCGGGTCGATCCAGTCGAGGACGACGGGCATGCCGACCTCCACGTCCGCCGGCGCGACCCCGGTCATGTTCGCGATCAGCCGCGTCCCCTCGGCCAGCTCGATCACGGCGACGACCAGCGGGTACTCGAACGCGGGGTGGCGCGGGTGGTGGTTGACGACGTAGCTGTAGACGTGGCCCTCGCCCGACGCCTGGACGGTGTCCCACTCGAACGAGCCGCACTGCGGGCAGCACGGGCCCGGCGGGTGCCGCAGCGACTTGCAGTCGGCGCAGCGCTGGATGACGAGCCGGTGCTCCTTCGCCGCCTCGAACCAGAACGCGTTGTCCAGGTTGATCGGCGGTCGCGGCCGCAGCGCCTTCGGCTCGGCCGCCTTCTCCGCCGGCTTCTCGGCGGGCTTCTCGGGCGGGCGGAACCGCAGGAGGCGCCACCGCTGCGTGGCGACGACCTCGCCGGCCGCGTCCCGGTACGTCTTGACCGTGCTGACGAAGCGCCCCGCGCCGAGCGCGGTCCTCTTCTCCGGTGAGATCGACTCGACGGTCTCCTCGACGCTGACGCGGTCGCCCGGCACCAGCTCCCGGTGGAACTCGAACTCCGAGTCGGTGGCGACGACGGAGGTGTAGCCGCCCTCGGCGAGCAGCTCGGTCAGCTCGTCCGGCCCGGCGGGGTCGTCGCGGACGGACGCCGCGTACCCGCGCATCGTCCACGCCTGCATCATCGACGCGGGCGCCACGACGCCGTCGCGGCCGGTCGCCTTCGCGGCGTCCTCGTCCAGGTAGACGGGGTTGCCGTCCTCCATCGCCTCGACCCAGTGCCGGATCATGGGGACGTTCACCGGGTCCTGCCCGGTCCGCCGCTCGCCGTAGGGCCGTCCGACCCACGCCTGGAGCCGCGCCTCGTACTCCTCACCGCCGCTCATGACCGCCTCGACCTCGGCAGACCCAGCCCCTGGACGGCGACCATGTCGCGCAGCACCTCGTTGACGCCGCCGCCGAAGGTGTTGACGATGCCCTGCCGCGACAGCTGCTCGATCTGGCCGTGCAGCACGGCGCCCGGCGACTCCGGGCGGATCCGCCCGGCGGCGCCGAGGATCCCGGTCAGCGTCCGCTGGACGTCGATGTGCGTCTCGGTCCCGTAGGACTTGGCGGCGCCGGCCTGCGCGCCGGTCAGCGTCCCGGCCTCCACCGCCATCGTCATCTTCCAGTTCATCAGCCGCATCGCCTCCAGCCTGGCGTGCGTGCGGGCGAGGTCGGCCCGCACCCAGGGCAGGTCGATCACGCCGTTCTCGCGCGCCCAGTCGCGGACGTCCTCCCACAGCCGGATCATCCGGCCGCCGAGCGCGGCGAGCCCGATGCGCTCGTGGTTGAGCTGCGTGGTGATCAGGTTCCAGCCGCCGTCGACGTCCCCGACGACCGACGACGCGGGCACCGTGACGCCGTTGTAGTACGTCGCCGTCACGACCATCCCGCCGACCGTCTGGATCGGGCTCCAGGAGAACCCGTCGGCGTCGGTCGGGACGATCAGGATCGAGATGCCCTTGTGCTTCGGCGCGTCCGGGTTCGTCCGCGCCGCGAGCCAGATGTGGTCGGCGGTGTTGGCGCCGCTGGTGAAGACCTTGCTGCCGTCGACGACGAACCGGTCGCCGTCCCGGACGGCCCGGGTGCGCAGCGACGCGAGGTCGGTCCCGGCCTCGGGCTCGGTGTAGCCGATCGCGAACACGAGGTCGCCCGACAGGATCCCGGGCAGGTACGTCCGCTTCTGCTCCTCGGTGCCGAAGCGCATCAGCGTCGGCCCGACCGTGTTCACGGTGACGAACGGGAACGGCAGCCCGGCGCGCTGCACCTCGTCGAAGAACACGTACTGCTCGGCGATCGACCTGCCCTGCCCGCCGTACTCCTCCGGCCAGCCGTAGCCGAGCCAGCCGTCGTTGCCGAGCATCTTGACGATCTCGCGGAACCGCTCGCCGCCCACGCCCTGCTCGCCGGCGCGGCGGCGCACGTCCGCGGGCAGCAGGCCCGCGAAGTACGCCCTCAGTTCCGCGCGCAACTCGCGATGCGCCTCGGACTCACGCAGATCCATACAGGCCCTTTCTCGGTCAGGGGGGCGGTCGGTCAGGGGAGGAAGCGCCCGCGGCCCGCGGCGGTGAACTCCGCGCGGAGCGCGGCCTTGTCCGCCTCGGTCATCAGGACGTACTCCGGAGAGCCCCGGCCCGCCCACCGGTACACGGGGTCGGCCGTGCGCCAGCCGTCGAGCTGCAGCTCCTTCTTCTTGAGCTTTCCCGACCCGGTCGTCGGCAGCGCGTGCGAGACGCGCACGAAGCGCGGCGCGCCCTTGGTGCCGAGGTCGTCCTGGCGGGCCAGGAACGCGGGCAGGTCCAGGTCCTCGAACTCGACGCCCTCGGGGATCTCGATCGCCGCCATCACCTGGTCGCCGGAGCGCGGGTCGGGCACGCCGAACGCGACCGCGTCCACGATCCTCGGGTGGCGGCGGACGACGTTCTGGGTGAGCAGCGCGGAGATGTTCTCCGAGTCCACCCGGATCCAGTCGCCGGACCGGCCGCCGAAGTACAGGAACCCGTCGCCGTCGACGTAGCCGAGGTCGCCCGTCCAGTACCAGCCGTGCCTGACCCGCTCGGCGTCGGCCTCCGGGTTCTTGTAGTAGCCCTCGAACCCGGCCGCGCCGTGCACGTCGACGATCTCGCCGACCGCGGCCTCGGCGTTGGTGACGCGGCCGTGCCCGTCCAGGACGGCGGGCGCGCAGGTCTCGCGCGTCTCGGGATTGACGACGCGGACGCCGTCGTGGGCGGGGCGGCCGAGCGCGGTCGGCGGCGCCTGCGGATCCCGCTTGATCATGCCCGCGCTCTCGCTGGACCCGTAGCCCTCGACCAGCCGCGCGCCGAAGCGGCGCAGGAACTCGGCCTTGTCCTCCGGGGACGCCTCCGTCCCGAACCCGTGGGTGAGCGTGTTGTCGGCGTCGTCCGGTCGCTCGGGGGTGGCGAGGACGTAGCCGATGGCCTTGCCTACGTAGGTGAAGAAGGTCGCGCCGTAGTGGCGGACGTCCGGCAGGAACCCGGACGCGGAGAACTTCCTCGCCAGGACGACGGTCGCCCCGACTGCCAGCGACGGCGCCCAGAGCGCCATCAGCGCGTTGCCGTGGAACAGCGGCATCGAGCAGTAGCTGACGTCCTCGCGCTTGACGTCGTACTTCGCGCTGTTGTTGCGGCCGAGCTCGGCGAGCCGCCCCTGCGAGCAGCGCGCCGCCTTGGAGGCGCCGGTCGTCCCGGAGGTGAACAGCAGCAGGAGCTGCGTCTCGGGGGTGACCGACTCGTCCGCTTCCGGCTCGCAGGCGTGGGCGGCGACCAGCTCCGGGTAGCCGTCGTCGTCGATCAGCAGGAAGCGGTCGCGCGGGACGCCGATGTCGAGGCCGTCCAGCAGCTTCAGCCCGGCCTGGTCGGTGACGACGAGCTGGAGGTCGGTGTGCCGGACCTCCTGCTCCAGGTAGGCGCCGGTCCGGGTGGAGTTGATGCCGACGATCGTCGCGCCGCCCAGCGCCGCCGCGCCCAGCCACAGGACGTACTCGGGGACGTTCTCCAGGAGTACGCCGATGTGGAAAGGGCCGTTCCGGGGGGAGTGGGGGGTCGCCCCCCCACAAGAGACAGGCCCGTCCGAGCGCAGGTCGCGGGCGAGGGACGCGCGGGCCGCGCTCTCGCGGACCACCTCGTCCCACGTCCACGTCCGCTCGCGGCTGCGCAGGCCGGGCCGGGCGTCGCCCAGCCGGGCCAGCAGCATCGCCGCGATCGTCTCGTCACGCACTCGCGGCACCCCAGGCCGGCTCGGTGGACAGGACGCAGTGGGTGCCGCCGTAGATCGCGGTCATGCACTTGTTGCAGTGGATGCACAGCGACCCGGTCGCGGGCTCGTCCTTGATCCGGTTGATCAGGTCGGGTTCGCGCAGCAGGGCGCGGGCCATCGCGACGAACTGGAAGCCCTCCGCCATCGCGGTGTCCATGCCCGCCTTGTCGGTGACGCCGCCCAGCAGGATCATCGGCAGCTTCACCGCGGCGCGGATCTGCCGGGCGTCCCTGAGCAGGTAGAGGTCCTCGTACGGGTAGGACTTCAGGAAGTGCTTGCCGATCAGCTTGATCCCGAGCTTGGTCGGCTGCTTCATGACGGAGGCGAACTCGTGCAGCGGCGCCTCGCCCTTGAACAGGTACATGGGGTTGAGCAGGGAGCTGCCGGCGGTCATCTGGAGGGCGTCGACCGTGCCGTCGGCCTCCAGCCACCGCGCCACCTGGATGGCCTCGTCGATCCAGAACCCGCCGGGCACGCCGTCGTCCATGTTGAGCTTCGCGGTGATCGCGATGCGGTCGCCGACGGCGTCGCGGACGGCGCGGCCGATGTCGCGCGCCAGCCGGGCGCGGTTCTCCAGCGACCCGCCGTACTCGTCCTTGCGGTGGTTGACCTTGGGGCTGAGGAACGAGCTGGTCAGGTAGTTGTGCCCCATGTGGATCTCGATGGAGTCGAACCCCGCCCCGATCGCCATCCGGCCCGCGCGGCCGTGCGCCTCGACGACGCGCTCCAGGTCCGCGCGCGTGGCGGCCCTCGCCACGGTCTGCGTGGTCATGTGGAAGTGGCGGCTGGGCGCGAGCGCGGGGAGCCGGTTGCTCTTCGGGTTGGCGACCGGGCCGGCGTGCCCGATCTGCGCCTGGACGGCCGCTCCCTCCGCGTGCACGGCGTCGGTCAGCCTGCGCAGGCCGGGCATCGCCTCGTCCCGCCAGTGGATCTGCCGTCGGTCGGTGCGGCCCTCCGGCGCGACCGCGCAGTACGCGACGGTCGTCATTCCGACGCCGCCGCGCGCGTGCCGGACGTGGAAGTCGATCAGCGCGTCGGTGACCTGGCCGTCCTTGGTCAGCCCCTCGTACGTCGCCGCCTTGATCGTGCGGTTCCGCAGCGTGATCGGCCCCAGCTTTGCTGGAGCGAACACGTCGGGCTTCGCGGCGGTTGCCGGGGGGTGCGGGGGGTCGCCCCCCCGCAGGCGGGTCGGGTCGTTCATTGGAAGTCCTCCATCCGGAGTAGACGTTAATCAGCGGGATGTCCGGGCACTCCGGACATCCCGCTGACCGGGAGCATCGACCTGGCCGCGGGCTACGTCTTGTCGCGCAGCGCGGCGGCGATCTGGTCGGCCTGCGACTGCTGCTCGACGAGCTGGCGCAGCAGCCACAGGCGCAGGACGCGGGTGACGGCGGCGGCCAGGTAGAGGGCGGCACCGAGGACGGTCACCGCCAGGAACCCGACGGCGAGCGTCTGCAGCGAACCCACGTCCCGCATGTCGTCCTTGGCGAGCGAGACGTTGTAGGCGACGAACGTCCCGGCGATGCCGGCGACCATGGCCAGGAGCCCGGCGATCCGGGCCGCCCCGTCGAAGCGGGACGTGTCGGTCCTGAGGCGCTGCCGCGCGACGTCGTCCTTGAACCGCTGGCGTCGTTCCTCGGTGAGCATGGTGGGTCAACCTCCCAGGTAGTCGCTGGACAGCCGGTCTTCGATCTCGGCGGGCGGGCCGGCCGCCACCACGCGCCCGTGCAGCATCAGCGCGGCGGTGTCGGCGATCGGCAGGACGGCGCGGGCGAACTGCTCCGCGACCAGCACCGACAGGCCGCCCTCGACCAGCTCGGCGACCGTCTCGTACATCCGGGTGACGATCATGGGCGCGAGGCCCATGGACAGCTCGTCGAGCAGCAGCACCGCCGGATCGGTGCCGAGCGCCCGGGACAGCGCGAGCATCTGCTGCTCGCCGCCGGACATGGATCCGGCGAGCTGGTGGCGGCGCTCGCCGAGGCGCGGGAAGCGGGCGTAGGCCTTCTCCTCCAGCTCCTCCAGCTTCGCGCCGGTTCCGGTGGCGGCCCACAGGTTCTCCCGCACCGTCAGGTTCGGGAAGATCCCGCGGCCCTCGGGGATCGAGCACACGCCGAGCCGGGCGGCGTCCTGCGCCGAGACGCCGTTCACCTTGCGTCCGGCGAACCGCAGTTCCCCGCCGGTCGGGGGGTGCAGGCCCGCGCACACGCGCATCGTGGTCGACTTCCCGCCGCCGTTCGGGCCGAGCAGCGCCAGCAGCGACCCCGGCTTCAGTGCCAGGTCCACGCCGTGCAGGACCTCGATCGCGCCGTAGCCCGCGCGGACGTCCACGAGTTCGAGCAGCGGCTCGGTCTCCGGCAAGGGCCCGTCGGCCGCCGCGCGCGGCTCCGGGACGGCCTTCGGTTCAGGCATGCGACGCCTCCTCCGTGCCGATGTAGGCGGCGATGACCTCGGGCGACTCCTTGATCTCCGCCGGCGCGCCGGACGCGATCAGGGCGCCGTAGTCGAGGACGTGGACGGTGGAGCACAGCTTCATGACGAGCGGCAGGTCGTGTTCGACGAGGCAGATCGCGAGGCCCTCGCCGGCCAGGCCGGTCAGCATCTCCGCGAACGCCTCCGTCTCGCGTTCGGTCTGGCCGGACGCGGGCTCGTCCAGGAGCAGGACGCGCGGTGAGGTCATCAGCGCGCGCGCCACCTCCACGACACGGGCGCGCCCGATCGGGATGTCGGACACGTCGCGGTCGGCGATGTCGGTCAGCCCGGTCCGTTCGAGGACCTTGTCGGTCCGCTCGTCCAGGTCGAAGCGCCTGCGGGAGTTGCCTCGCAGGATGTCGCCGGCGACGCGGACGTTGTCGCGCACCGACAGCGACAGGAACAACTCCAGCCGCTGGAACGTGCGCGCCATGCCGCGCCGCGCGCGCTTGGCCGGGGACAGCTTGGTGATGTCGTCGCCGTCCAGAAGCACCTGGCCGGACGCGGGCTTCTGCAAGCCGGTGATGGTGTTGAACATCGTCGTCTTGCCGGCGCCGTTCGGGCCGATGAGCCCGGTGATCTGGCCTTCGGCCATGGTGAGGCCGACATCGTCGACGGCGGTGTTGCCGCCGAAACGGACGGTGATGCCCCGCGTCTCCAGCAGCGGAGTCTCAGGCAGTGACACGAGAACCTCCCTTCTTCAGGACGGCGGGCAGGCCGAGTTCGCGGTCGAGGCGCGCGCGCAGTTCGTCGGTGTAGGGCTCGTCCACGCCGACGAGTTCCAGCGGTGCCGGGCGGTCGCGCCGCCCCTCGTCCAGGTACATGCGGCCGAAGACGGGCAGCAGCATGACCGCGCACATGGCGACGAGCGCGAACGTCCACGTCCCGATCACGCCGGTCAGCGCGAGCAGGTAGAGGACGACGCCCAGCGCCGCCGCCCCGTACAGGACGGGCTTGGCGTTCCGCGTCGCCCGGTAGCCCTCGACGATGTCGTGGACGAAGCCGCTCGGATGCCTGCCGACGGTCATCCCGACGAGCGCCGTCCCGACGAGGACGAGGTGGCCGAGGACGCCGTAGACCGTCGCCATGCCCTCGTTCTCCAGTGCCAGGTCGCCGAGGGTCGAGACGATGACGGCCGAGCCGACGCCCGCCATCAGCCCGCCGAGCAGGGCGCCGCTGAGGTAGCCGATGCCCGCGACCACGACGAGCATCAGCAGGCCGAGGCTGCCGAGGAAGGAGAAGTTCTCCTGCGCGACCGTGCCCGTCGCGGCGGACATCAGCACGCCGCCGAGCCCCGCGATCGCCGCGGAGATCATGAAGACGCTCAGCTTCAGCCGGACCAGGTTCTGCCCGAGCATCGCCGACGCCGCCGGACTGTCCTTCATCGCCGCGAGCCTGCGCCCGTACCCGCTGCCGCGCAGCGCGGCGAGCCCGACCGCGATCAGCGCGAACAGCACGGTCGCGGTCATCAGCGACGTCGTCCCGTCCCGGAGGTCGAGCGGGCCGGCCTTGAGCGGCGGGACGACCAGCGACCCGTCCGGGAAGAGCGTGAACCGCATCCCGAACAGCTCGTGCTCGGTGGTGTCGCGCAGCACCATGTTCGACAGGAACTCGCCGAACGCCATCGTGGCGAGGGCGAGGTAGAGGCCCCGCAGGCGCAGTGCCGGCAGCGCGACGAGCCCGCCGACCAGCGCGGCCGCGGCCACGGCCAGCAGCACCCCCTGGACGTTCGTCCGGGCCGCGAGGCCGGTGCCCTCCACCCCGAAATGGAACGCCACGACCGTCGCGACCGCGCCGAACGCCAGCGGCGCGAGGTTCAACTCGCCCGCGTAGCCGGTCAGGACGGTCAGCGAGAGCGCGATGATCGCGAACGTCATGCCGAGCGCGAACGTGGTGATCGCGCCGTCCGACAGCAGCAGGCTGTAGAGGTACACGACCGCGACGAGCACGAGGCCCCACACGGCCGCCGACCGGACGGTGGGCGGCCGGTACCGCTCGCGGGTCCGGATCGCGGCCCCGCGCAGCCGGTCCTGGGGCAGCACCACCAGCACGACGAACAGGATGATCATCGGCAGCGAGACGCGCAGGTTGCCCGCGAACGTGCCCGCCGACGGCAGGTAGGCGAGCACGTAGTTCGCGGCGAGGCCGAGCACCATCGCCCCGGCGAAGGTGCGGGGGATGCTGCGCAGCCGGCCGAACATCGCCGCCGCGAAGGCGTCGATCACCAGGAGCGTCAGCGCGGTCGCGTCCAGCCCGCCGCCGCTGATGGGCACGATCAGCACCCCGGCGAGGACGGCGAGCGTGGAGCCGAGCGCCCACGACAGCATCGCGGCGCGCTCGGGGTCGTGGCCGTTGAGGCGCAGCAGGTCGGGGTCGTCGACCGAGCCGCGCATCACGACGCCCGTCCGGCTGCGGGTGAACAGCACCCGCAGCCCGGCGGCGATCGCCACGGCGGCGACCAGGCAGACGATCTCGTGGTACCGGATGACCACGCCGGCCAGCGTGATCTTCGCGCCCGCGCCGAAGAACATGTCCACGGTGTGGGCCTCGTCCGGATTCCAGACCCACTGCGCCAGGTACACGGTGCCGAGCAGCACCGCCACCGTCACGATGATCTTCGTGACGTCGGCGGTGCCGCGCAGGCCCTTCATGATCACCGCGTGCAGCCCGGCGCCCATCGCGGGGCCGGCGAGCCCGATCACGATGATCAGCGCGAGCCACACCGGCCAGCCCCACCGCTCGGTGAGGTGCCAGTACAGGAACGTGCCGAACATCGCCTGAGCGCCGTGCGCGAAGTTGAAGATTCCCGAGGTGTTGTACGTCAGTACGAGCCCCGAGGCCGCGATGGAGTACACCGACCCCAGGACGAGGCCCAGGATCGTGTAGGTCAGGAACGTCGTCATTGATTCACAGCCATGTGGTCGCCGCCTCCGGCGGGTCAGGTCAGGAGGACTGGGGCTTGATGACGTCGCCGGTCAGGAACTTCGTCGAGATCCGGTCGTCGTTGAGCTTCGCGCCCCAGGTCCTGGGGTCGGTCTTGACGACGAACTCGGGGCCGCACTCGAACTCACCGGCGTTCTTCGGCAGGACCTGCTCGTACCTGGTCTTGTCGAGCTTCACCATCAGCGAGCAGGACGCGGGCTTGTTGTCGCCCGGGTCGGTCGGGGCGTGCAGGCCGCCGCCCGTCCAGTCGTGCACCTTCGACAGCTCGTTGATCACGCACTGCCGGGTCAGGTCGGAGCCGCACTTCTGCGCGGACTGCGCCCACAGCAGGAAGGACGAGGTGGCCTGGAGGCCGAGCATCGCGACCTTCCCCTTCTTCGCCTCGACGAGGTCGACGTACTGCTTGACCGCCGGGACCTTGTCCGCGTTCTCCAGGGGCTGGAAGATCATGCCGACGTGCAGCCGGTCGCCCGCGCCCGAGGTGTTCCACTTGGCGACGAGCGTGCTGTACCAGGTCGACTCGAACACGTAGGTCGGCTCGGCGCCGACCCGCTCGATCGACTCCAGCAGGCTGAACTGGCCGGGGTCGGGCGAGTCCGACGACCACAGGTAGCCGGCCCCGCACTTCTTGATCTTCTCGGCGAACGGCATGTAGCTGCTCTCGCCCTTGTCGTTCAGCCGGACGCCGCACTCCAGCGGCTTGATGCCGATGCCCTTCATCGCGCTGGCGATCTTGTTGTTGCCGGTGCTGACGGCCGGGGACGTCGACAGCAGCAGGTCCGTCTTGTCCTTGAAGTCGGGGAACAGCTTCTCCGCGAGGCGGAGCCCGCCGATGTTCAGCATGTCCACCGGGTACGGGACGGCCTCGTACTTCATCGGGCCCATCGACGCGTTCGGGCCGACGGTGAAGCCGGCGACCGTCGGCAGCTTGCAGCCGACCCGGTACTGCTCGGCGGCCTCGTCCATCGCGAAGCCCTGGCCCACGAGCATGAAGTCCTGCTTGCAGGACTCCTGCACCACCTTCGCGGACTGCATGTAGGCGGCGTCGTACTGGTTGCCCTTGATCTTGCGTCCGTTGATGCCGCCCTGCTGGTTGCACCAGTCGATCATTGCGCTGACGGCGTCGCCCATCTCCTTGGACAGCCCGGGCGCGGCGGTGAAGCCGCGGTCGTCGCCGAAGCCGATGGTGATCGTGTCATCGGTGATCCCCTGGTCGGTCCTGCCCTTGGCGTCGCCGGGGCCGCACGGCGACGGCAGCGTGCCGAACGTCTTGCTCGACGCGGCGGCGCCGCCCGAGCCCTTGCCCTCGGACACGCCGTCCGTGCCCGACCGCTCGCTGGAACAGGACGCGGTCACGAGCGCGACCGCGAGGGCGCCCGCTGCGAGGCGTCCGATCTTGTCGACCTTCATCGGTCGTACTCCTTTCACCGGCCGCCGGGGCGGCAAGTGGTGTTTTCGGGCAGGCGGGGGACGGGACTCTGGATGCGAATGGTTCGCGCGCCCCTCTGGTGCGCTCGATGACAGGCCGGGCAGGCCGAACGGGCCAGGCAGGCCGAACGACCGGGTACGCCGAACGACCAGGGACGCCGAACGGGTCAGGTAGGCCGAACGGGCCGGGCAGGCCCGGTGACGGGAGCCGGGACGGTCCCGGCCGGGACGGAGAGGCTCAGCCGAAGTTGGCCTGGCCGCCGTCCAGCGGGATCGTCGCGCCGGTGAGGTAGCGCATCGCCGGCTGGACGAGCGCCACCACGGCCCGGCCGATGTCGTCCTCGCAGTCGCCGATGTAGCCGAGCGGGATCGTCCTGCGGAACTCCTCGGCCTTCTCCGGGTTGTTCTCCGCCCACCACTTCAGGCCCGGCGACAGGGCGTGCGGGGCGATGTTGTTCGCGCGGATGCCGTCCGGCCCCCACTCGGCCGCGGCCGTCCTGGTCAGCGAGCGGAGCGCCTGCTTGGCCGCCGCGTAGGCGCCGTACGTGGCCGGATCCCAGCGGACCATCGCGGAGGTGACGAGGTTGACGATGCTGCCGCCGCCGCGCGCCTTCATGTGCGGATGGCACGCCTTCATGAACGCGAAGGCCGCGAACGGGCCGGTGGTGAAGCCCTTGCGGAACTTCGCGTCGCTCATCTCCAGGAGCGGCCCGTAGGCGCCGGAGTAGGCGTTGTTGACGAGGACGTCGATGCCGCCGAACGTCTCGGCGACCCGCTCCACCACGCCGGGGATCGCCTCGGTCTCCGCGATGTCGCACACGAACGGCTCCGCCGCGGCGCCCCGCTCGCGGATCAGTTCGCAGGTCGCTTCGAGTTTGGCCGCCGTACGGCCGAGCACGGCGATCGCCGCGCCCTCGGACGCCAGGGCGAGCGCGATGCCCTGCCCCACGCCCTGCCCCGCTCCGGTCACAATCGCGATCTTGTCGCTGAGACTTCCCATTGGCTCTCCCGCTCAGTCCTGCGTGCGCGCCCGGTCCGGTCCGCCGGCTTCTGCCTGGTCAGCCCGGTCCGATCAGTCCTGGTGCGGTCATGGTGATGTGACGCGGCGCACGTTAAGGGCCCGGTCCCGCTCAGCGGGAACGACCGTGTCAGGGGGCGCCCGCGGCCGTCCCGGTGAGCGGAATGCCCTGGTGGAGCCCGAGGTGGGGCGGCCGCGGCGGGCGGCCCGGCGTTCGGTTCGCCGCCCACCGCGGGCCGCGCGGAGACCGAGGCGACGTGAACCGGGACGGAGACGGCTCGGAGGTACCGCGGAGACGGCGCGGAGACTCAGCGGAGACGCACCGCTGTTTGGCTCCCTTTCATCGCTCGCTGAAAGGAGCAGTCCGTTGCCATCTACCGTCCGGAAACTGGCCATGGCCTCACTCGCCGTGGCCGCTTCAGTCGCGATCGCACCCGCCGCGTCGGCCGACGCACCGGCCGGCGTGTCGGCGAAACCCGCCCCGGTCAACGCGTCACCCCAGGACGGCCGGGTGACCGTCAAGGCCGGCAGCCAGGCGTGGAGCGCGTGGTTCCGGCTCAACAACACCATGATCCCGAAGACGAAGTGCCGGACCTACGCCAGCGTCAGTCCGGGGTCGAAGATCAAGCTCCGCGGCTACGTCGAGTGCACCCGGCGGACCACGATGACCGTCTACGTCAGCGGCACGAAGAACGGCGGGGCGCTCGGCGGCAAGCAGCGGATGTGCGGCGGTAAGAGCTGGTGCGACGTCGTCCTCTACAAGTCCAACCGCAAGGGCAAGCAGAAGTGGTGCGCCGTCACCCCGATGCCGGTGATCGCCACGATCTTCCACCCGACCACGGACAAGTACCGCCCGCCCAAGGCGTGCATCACCTACTAGGCCTCCGCTCTCCCTGATCACCGGACGGCGACCGGACGGTGGTCGGGGAGGGGCTCGGACCGCGACCTCGCCGCGCACAGGGAACCCTCTCGAAGAAGGGCCGTCCGCGGCCGTCCCGGTGAGCGGAATGCCCTGGTGAAGCCCATGTGCGGCGGCTCACAATGGCGATTCCGGCGAGCAGGAGGGGGTGCGATGGAGAGCATCGCGAAGCTGACGGGTCCCGGCGGCGAGTTCGAGCTCCGCGAGGAAGAGGTGCTGGGAACGCGGCTGCCCGTGTTCGCCCACCGCGCCCGCAGTCTCGGCGAGGTGCTCACCCGGTCGGCGTCCTACGGCGATCGGGACTACCTCGTGACCGCGTCCCGCCGGCTGACGTTCGCCGAGCACGCCGCCGCCGTCGCCTCCATGGCGAAGGCCCTGCGGGACGACCTCGGGGTGCGGCCCGGCGACCGGATCGCGATCAACGCCGCGAACAGCCCCGAATGGATCGTCTCGTTCTGGGCGGCGATCGCCGCCGGCGCCGTCCCGGTCGGCTACAACGCCTGGTGGGCGCCGCGCGAGATCGAGTACGCGCTCGGCCACACCGACCCGAAGGTCGTCATCGCCGACGAGAAGCGGGCCGCGCTGATCTCCGAGGACGTGCTGACGATCGAGAAGGACGTCCCGTCGCTGATGGGGCGCTACCCCGCCGCCGAGCTGGACGTGCCGGACGTCGCCGAGGACGACCCCGCGGTCATCCTCTACACGAGCGGCACGTCGGGCCGCCCGAAGGGCGCCGTCCACTCGCACCGCAACCTCGCCTCGGTGATCGAGTACCACCGGTTCAACGACGCCGTGATGGGCGCGTTCGGCATAGACCCCTCGTCCCGCCGCTACCTGCTCGCGCTGCCGCTGTTCCACATCGCGTCCCTGCACAACCTGGCCGTCCCGCGGCTCGCCACCGGCACCACCGTGGTCATGCATCTGGGCGCCTTCGACGTCGACGAGGTGCTGAGCCTGGTCGAGAGGGAGAAGGTCACGAACTGGGGCGCCGTCCCCACGATGGCGCACCGCATGATGGAGCACGGCGACCTGTCCAAGTACGACCTGTCGTCGCTCACCGCCTTCGCGCTGGCCTCGGCGCCGTCGTCGCCCGCGTTCAAGGAGCGGCTCCAGTCCGTGTTCCCGCCCGCGCGCGGCGCCCTGGTCGACAGCTACGGCCTGACCGAGTCCTGCACCGCCATCTCCGTCGCCACGCCCATGGACATCGCCGAGGCGCCGGGCACGCTTGGCGCTCCGAACCTCGGCGTCCAGTTGGAGATCCGCGACGCCGAGGGCAAGGCGGTCCCGGACGGCACCGAGGGCGAGGTGTGCGCCCGCAGCGCCTACAACATGATCGGCTACTGGCGGGACCCGGAGGCCACCGCCGCCGCCGTCGACGCGGACCGCTGGCTGCACACCGGCGACATCGGCGTGCTCGAGAACGGCCGGCTGCGGCTCACCACCCGCCGCTCCGACCTGATCATCCGCGGCGGCGAGAACGTCTATCCGATCGAGATCGAGAACGTCCTCGCCGAGTACCCGGGGATGTCGGAGTGCATCGTCATCGGCGTCCCGCACCCCGACCTCGGCCAGGAGGTCGCGGCGGTCGTCGTCTTCGCCGGGGACGCGCCCTCGGCCGAGGAGCTGACGGCCTTCGCGAAGGAGCGGCTCGCCTACTTCAAGGTCCCGACCCGCTGGCACGTCACGTCCGACCCGCTCCCCCGGAACGCGACCGGGAAGGTGCTGCGCAGGCAGGTGGAGGACACGGTGTCCTGACCCGCGTGCCCGACCGCGGCATGCGGACGGGCATCGACGGCAGGCTCCGGCGCGGCGGCCGGACGCGCGTCCCGCGCGTCCGGCCGCCGCGCTCGTGCTCGGTCCCTACGTCCATTCCGCCTGGAAGAGCCGGTGGGGGATGCCGTCGGTCCAGCGGCCGGTCGCGGCGAGGGACGCGGTGAGGCGGCCGAGCTCGTCGGCGGCCATGACGCCGCGTTCGCCTTCCACGACGACCACGAGGTTCTCGTCCGCGTGGTCGAGGTACGGGTGCCCGGTGCGGTTGCGGGAGACCAGGCACGGCCGCACCCGGGCGGGGCCGAGCGGCGCGGCCGCCTCCGCGGGGAGCAGTTCCCGCAGGACGGCGAGCGCCGGTTCGATGTCGGCGGCGGAGCCGCCGGTGCGGACCCACGCGGCGATCTCCTCGCGCGTGCCGAGGGGGTTGTCGAGCAGCCCGGCGCCGGAGCACTTGACGTACCAGCGGCCGTCGGGGTAGCGCAGCGGCGACATGACGATCCCGCCGAACAGGAGCTCCCCGCCGCGCTGCTTGTAGTACATGATCCCGGGCAGGTCGACCGCCTCGGGGCCGGGGACCTCGACCAGGACGACGGTGGCGCCGAAGACGTCCATGGCGAGCCCGCGGGGCAGCAGGCCGCCCGCGTTGGTCGACGCTCCCGTGGCGAGGACCACCGTGTCCGCGGTCCACGACGCGCCCGAACCGGCGGTCAGCCCGCGGCGGCGGCCCGGGGGCCCGATCTCGGTGATCTCGTCGCGGACGAGCACGGCGCCGGCGGCCGTGGCTGCGGCCAGCTCGGCGGCGGCCAGGTCGCGCGGGTTGACGATCAGAGCGTCCCGCTGCACCACGCATTCGTGGCCCGGCTCGAACGCCAGGTGCGGGTACCGCTCCCGGAGCCGGCTCTCCGAGAGGTGTTCGGCGGAGTACCCGACGTCCTGGGCGTTCCGCATCAGCCTGCCGAGGTCGAACCATTCGGACGGCTCGTGGCCTTCGGGAGCGGCGGGCATGACGGCCAGCGAATGGACCGGCCGGGTGAACTCCACACCGGTGCGCTCCGCCAGCTCGCCGAACCGCCGTATCGAGCGGGCGGCGAGCAGCGAGGCGACGAGCGGGACCTCGAGGACGTGCCCGAGCCGGCCCTGGTCGTAGTGGCCGGACCACACCCCGTCATGGCCCTTGTGGTCGGCGGGTTCGTCGGGGCCGACGATGAGGACGCGCGCGCCCCGGTCGGCGAGGTGCCGGGCGGTGGCGGCGCCGATGGGGCCGGCGCCGACCACGGCGACGTCGAATTCGGTGGATCGCATGGGGATGCCTTCTTCCGGGCTCAGAACACGCGGCGGGTCTGGGAGGCGGTGTGGTGCAGGTCGACGCCGAGTTGCGGCAGCACCTCGCGGAGGAACGGCTGCGGGTCAACGCACGCGCGGTCGAGCCCGTCGCACGCCCAGCGCGCCATGAGGTTGGTGATGCCGGGCGCGGAACCGCACCCGGTGACGACGGTGACGCCCGCGGCATTCGCCCGCTCGTCGTAGGACGGCGACCTTCATGTGCACCTCCGTGGAAAGGGCATGCGCGGGGAGCCGGCGAGTCGCCGGTGGCAGGACCGCTGGGGGACGAGGACCGGTGCCGGCGGACGGCGTCCGCGGCGCACCGGAGCGGCGGGAACCGCTGGAACGGTCCACGGGTTCAGGCTCCTTGAGCCCGACCCGCGGGGCATGGTCCATGATGGGTCCGCGACCACAGTAAAGTCAACAGCGTGACCCTTTTAGGGGATGAGGATGAGCGACGGCACCACCCGGCCGGACCCCCGGCCCTCCCGCCCAGAGCGCACGGCGCCGACCGCCGACGCCGCCGCGCCGGCCGGCCCCGCCGACCCGCCGCGCGGGCGCGTGCGCACCGGCGGCCGCAGCGAACGGGTCCGCCAGGCCGTCGCGCAGGCCGTCCTCGACCTGCTCGCCGAGCGCGTCGTCGACTTCGGCCCCAGCGAGGTCGCCGCCCGCGCGGGCCTCAACCGCAAGACCATCTACCGCTGGTGGCCCACGTTCGCCGACCTGGTCCGCGAGGGGCTCGACGCCCATTCGAGCACCGTCGAGGTGCCCGACACGGGCTCGTGGGAGCGGGACCTCCGCGAACTGGCGCACCGCCTGGCGCTGTTCTTCGCGAGCCCGGTCGAGGTCAGCACCAACGCGATCATCGCGGCGCGCGGCACGCCCGAGCTGAGCGCGCTCATCTTCGAGCACTTCGAGCCGATCCAGGAGTCCTGGCGCGCCGTCGTCGCCCGCGGCATCGCCCGCGGCGAGGTCCACCCGGGCTGCACCCCGGAAAGGGTGCTGAACATCCTGGCGAGCCCGCTCATCCTCACCCCCCTCACCCGCCACCGGCCCGCAGCCCGGGAGGAGGTCGACGCCTTGGTCGACTTCGTCCTCCGCGCGACCCGCCCCTGACGCGGCCGGCCGTCCTTCCCCGGCGTCGGCGGGCGGCGGGCGGCGGGCGTGCGCGATGAGTGCGGCCCGGTCACTTCA
The DNA here is from genome assembly GCF_040492135.1 of Actinomadura sp. NPDC000600. Classification (NCBI taxonomy): domain Bacteria; kingdom Bacillati; phylum Actinomycetota; class Actinomycetes; order Streptosporangiales; family Thermomonosporaceae; genus Actinomadura; species Actinomadura sp. NPDC000600. The sequence continues at coordinate 555,768 of NZ_JBEUPD010000001.1, read as the reverse complement.
GGCAGTCGGTGCGGTGGTGCAGGCCCTGCGCGTCGATCGTGTAGGCGTCGGTGAGGTCCATCGTGGTCGTGGTCTCCTCGCCCTTGGCGCCGATCCCGAAGATCGCCTGGATGCCCAGCTCGGCGCCCTCCTTGTGCGACTGGCCCTCGTAGGTCTGGATGTCGAGGGTTCCCTTGGCGTTAAGCCGGTCCAGGAGCGCGCCCGGCTGGGCCGGGTTCCCGAGGAAGGCCTCGAACGCCTGCCGGTTCTGCGGGTCGGTGAGGTCGAGGCCGAGGTTGACCTGCAGCATCCCGCGCGGGTCGGTGGTGTGGGTGACGCCGACGCTCGTCGCCGCCGAGTCGATGAGGCCGCCGAGCCGTCCCATCCTGTCGGTGGGCGCGTAGTCCATCGCGCCCCCGAGGTCGCCGTTCAAGCCGTTGATCTGGCCCTGGAAGCCCATCTGGCCACTGATCTGCACGTTCTTCGGGGTCCCGTTCCGGTCGGTGGTGACCGCCAGGCTGACCTGCCCGTCGACCTGGGCGTGCCCTTCCCCGGCCACGAGGATGCCGAGCTGGCCGAGGGCCTTCGCGTCCACCTGGAACGTCGTCGTGACGTCGCCGGTCCGGTTGTCGCGCTGGACGACCGACGACGTGCCGAGCCCCATCTCGGCGCCGGCGCTCGCGCCGAACAACGAGGCCGCGATCTTCGCCGTGCCCTCCTTGCCGACCTTGGTGTACTGCGACTGCACCATGCTCTGCCGGAGCTTGCTCAGCATCGCCTTCTTCGCCAGCAGTTCGTCGGGCGACTTCACATCCCCGGTGAGGATGCCCATGTTGAGCTCGCCGTTCGCCTTGAAATACGCCAAGTACAGCTCGCGGTCCTCCTGGGTGGCGAAGTAAAGGATCTCGCCCTGCTCGACGATGTCGTTCGAGGTCAACTGGACCGAGCCGCTCACCCCTTTCGGCAGGTCGAAACCGAAGCCGATCGACGTGCCCTCGCCGTGGACCGTGCCCTCCTTGAGGACCGCCGCGCCGTTGGAGAAGATCTGCACACTGCGCGTCTCCCCGTCGATCTCGGTGTCGAGCCCGAGGAGGGTCTGGCGCACGGTGTTGCGCTCCACGGTCGACGTCACGCAGGGCTGCTGCGCGGCCACGGGCTTGGGGTCGTCGCCGTCCTGCCCATGTCCGGGCTCACCGGGTTTCCCCGGCTTCCCGGAGTCGCACTCACCGCCGAAGATCCGGCAGACGGCGTCGCGGATCTTCGGCTCGGCCACATCGGGCACGGCGGTGACCAGCACTCCGATGATCACCGAGGCGACCGCCAGAAGCGCGCCGTATTCCAGCGCGCTGGTGCCCCTGTCATTTCCTAACTTCGTCCCCCGAACCATTTACCGCCCCGTTCGATCGCCCCCGCGTCGTCCCTTCTTTAGATGACGAAGGCCGCTTTCTGGTTCCTTACCCCGAGTTGGGCGATAGTGGGGGCATGCTGCGGGACGAGTTGTTACGGCGCGCCGAGCGCGACCAGCGGGTCCGGGAGGCGGCGACCGCGCGCGGGGGACAGTTGACGATCGTGCAGGGGCTGCGCTTCCTCTGGACCGACCTGCGGAACACCGGATGGCTGGCCCGGACCGTCCGCCGGCACGGGTGGCCCGGCGTCGCGGCGGTCGGCACGGAGGGGGCGCACGCGGCCTGGCTGCTCGCCCAGCACGCCGACTGGCGGCCGAGGCACCAGCGCCGGTTCCTGAAGGCGATGCGCGAGGCGGTCGAGGCCGGGGACGCCGACCGCAAGGACCTCGCCTACCTGGAGGACCGCGTCCGGGTCAACGCCGGGCGCCCCCAGCTGTACGGGACGCAGTACTACACGACCGAGACCGGCTTCGGGCCCCGGCCGATCGAGGACCCGGACCGCGTCGACGAACGGCGCGCCGAGGTCGGGCTGCCGCCGATGGCCGAGAACGACGCCCGCATGCGGCGCCTGGCCTCCGGCGAGGGGCCGTGACCCCGGGTCAGCCGACCGTCGCCTCGACGGGGGCGGGGCGCCCGAGTCGCTCGTCCAGGAAGTCCTCCCAAGTGCGCTCGCCCCGGTCGGCCCCTTCGATGGAGAGGTTGTCGCCCGCGCGGTAGGCGCGCCCGGCCTTTCCGGGGATGCGGACGGGCATCGTCGCGCGGCGCTTGCCGCTCGCCCGCAGGTAGCCGCGCACGAGCACGCCGATCGGGTAGACCGTGGGCCCGGCCAGGTCGGGGACGCGTCCGGCGGGCTCGCCCAGGGCCAGTTCCACGAGCCGCTCCGCGACGTCGCGCGCGTCCACCGGCTGGAAGCGCAGCCCGCCCGGGAGCGGGACCACCGGGGACTTCGCCATCCCCTGCACCACCTTGAGCACAAGGTCGTGGAACTGCGCGGCCCGCAGGATCGTGTAGGGCACCCCCGACTCGGCCACGGCCCGCTCCGTTTCCAACTGGGTCTTCAGCCAGGCCAGCGGCACGCTGTCGGCCCCGATGACCGAGATGAGCACCAGGTGCCGCACGCCCGCCCGCGACGCGGCCCGCACCAGGTGCCGTGCGGCCACGTCGTCGCCCTTGGTCGCGCCCGCGAGGTGCATGACGATCTCGATGCCGTCCAGCGCGGCGTCGATCCCCTCGTCCTTGAGCAGGTCGCCGGTCACGTACTCGACGCCGTCGGCGGACTCGTGCGCGCGCCTGCTGAGGACCCGCACGTCGCGCCCTGCGTCCCGCAGCAGCGGGACGACCCGCCGCCCGATCGTGCCCGTGCCACCGGTGACCAGGATGGTTGATGCCATGACCCCTCCAAGCGAACCCGCTTTGCAGTTACCCGTCATGACTGCCGCGGCGCCCGGAAACGTGACATCCGCGCGGAACTTTTCGTCTGCCGCCGGCCGGACAGGACCGCCGATCTCCCGCCTACCGGCGCCAGGCGTCCAGCACATCGTCCGGACCCCAGCTCAGGGCGACCTCGCCGGTGAGATCCGTGCCGGAAAGGGACACCACGACGAGGCCCGCGGTCGCCGGGTCCAGGCCGGGGACCTCGGTGGCGGCGCGGCGGAGGTCCGCCAGATCGCGGTCGTCGAACGGTCCGTTGAGCCACTTGATCGAGCCGGCGAAGTGGATCCGGCTCGCCACGGGGGCGCGGTCGGCGCCGACGAGGTCGACCTCCGGGTCGAACCGGCGGTTCCACCAGCCGCCGACCGCGCCGACGTCCGGCCAGGGCAGGTCCGACAGCTCCAGGGCCTGCCGGACGAGCGGTTCCACGGCCCGGCCCCGCCAGGACGTCCAGCGGCGTTCGATCAGGCGGAAGCCCGCATCCGGCCGCCCTCTGCGCGCCTGCTCGTGGGCCGCCCGGAGGACCGCCAGGTAGAGGCGCAGGTTGCTGTCGGCGACCCGGTACAGGGCGGGCTTGCCGGGCTTCGTGGAGAGGGGGTGCTCCTCGGCGAGGACGTGCTTCTCCCGGGTCAGCCGGCGCAGGAGGGGCGAAAGGGTCCCGGACGGGAGGGCCTCGCCGCGGCCGCCGGCCGCCGCGGCGATGTTGGCGTGCGTCCGGTCGCCGGAGCCGACCGCCTCCAGTACGCGCCGCGCGGTGTCGGGGTTGGGGAACTCCGCCAGGAGGGACGCCTCCGGGACGCCGAACAGGGCCGCCGCCGGGTCGGCGCACTCGTCCCGCATGAAGTCCAGTGCGGGCGTGCCATGGGGCCAGGTCCGGACGATGCCCGGCAGCCCTCCCGAGACCAGGTGCGCGTCGATCGCGTCGGCGGCGCCGAGTCCGAGCGCGCCGCCCACGTCGGCCGGGTTCAGCGGACCGAGCACCAGGTTGTCGGCCCGTCCGTAGAACGGGCGGTCGTACGCGGTGAGGCGCTCCATCATGTGCAGGTCGCTGCCCAGGAGCAGGAGCAGGACGGGCTTGGACGACAGCAGCCGATCCCACGCGGTCTGGAGCGCGCCGTCGAACACGGGGTCCTGCTCGGCGAGCCACGGCAGTTCGTCCAGGACGACGATGGACGGTGCGTCCGGGAGCGTCGACGCCAGGACCCTGAACGCGTCGGGCCAGTTGCCGCCGTCCAGCCTGGGCACGAGGTCGGGCTCGCTCGGCAGCGCCGACTCCCTGAGGTCGCGCGCGAACGCGGCCACCGCCTCGACCGGCGACGCTCCCTTGGTGGCGGCGGAGAAGAGGTACGGCACCCCGGCGCGGTCGCAGAACTCCTGGACGAGCCGCGACTTGCCGACCTGCCGACGCCCGCGCAAGGCCACCGCCGCCCCGGCCCCCGTGGCCGCGACCCGCTCCAGCCGCTTGCCCAGCAGCGCCAGCTCGGCCCTCCTACCGATGAACACCGCGCCTCCGAACCAGGTAGCACGAATCTATGTAGATTCAATCTACATAGATTGAGGCTACCAAGAAGGCGGAGAACTGTCGGAGGCCCCTGGTTGGGTGACCGCCATGACCGACGAGCGTTTCTGGGACCTGATCGAAGCCGCGTGGGCGCCACTGGGCGCTGAGGTCGGTGCGGCGCGGCGGGCCCTCACCACCCGGGATCCGTCAACGGACGCCTGGGAGATGCCCGAGAACTCCGTGGTCGAGAAGGCCCTGGACGCGTTCCTCGGCAACCTCGAAGCCGCCGCCCGCGACCTGTCCGCCGACGAGCTGACCGACCTCGACCGGGCGTGCGAGCGCCTCCTCCACGACATCGACCGGGCCGACATCCACGAGGTGACGGACGGCTCCGACGACGGCTTCCTCTACGCGCGCGGCTTCATCGTCGCCATGGGCCGCGACTACTACACGGCGGTCGTCGCGGACCCCCGCGTCGCCATCCTGGACGCCGACTGCGAGTCGATGTGCTACTTCTTCGCCCACGTCCACCACGAACGCTTCGGAACGTTCCCCGACACCGGCTCAGGCATCTCCCGCGAGAGCTGCTCGAACCGGGAGGGCTGGCCGGACTGAGGCCGCCGACCCCGCGAACAGCACCCGGCTGATCGACACCGGTCGGAATGAGGCGGACCTCAAGGCGTCGACCCGCTGGAGGCGTCGGAACCGGACGCCCGCACCCGGTCGGTGTCCCTCTTGCCCGATTGTCACCCGGCGGCGTGGTATTGGCGGATGAGCCAGGCGTCGTCGCGGTGTTCGGCGACGAGTGACAACCGCACGCGGCGGTCCTCACCGGTGGCGGCGGTGAAGGTCACTTCGGCGAACCCGCTCACCAGGCGTTCGCTCAGACGGGTCTCGCCGAGCACGTCGACCCTGGCCGTGGTGCCCTCGGGGACGTCGCCGTAGTAGCCGGCGATCTCCGCCGTGCCCCGGCGCAGGGAGGGGGTGGTGCCCTGGAAGAGCGCGTCCGGGCTGAAGAGCGAGGCCAGCTCGGCGGGCCGGTGCCGGTCGAAGGCGCGCCGCCAGGCGTCCAGCAGCTCCGCGAGGACGCCGGTCGGCGCCTGCCGTTCGGTGTGCAGGACCTCGTGCTCCCACCGGTGCCGCGGCTGGACGTGCAGGCGCCAGTAGTGCTCGGCGATGTCGTCGGGGTCGAAGTCGGTACCCGGCGCCACGGGCCCGTCGACGGTGACGCTGGCGGCGTGCACTCCGGCGGCCCCGTACCGCTGGTCAAGGATTCGGACCAGTGTCCGGACCCCTGCCTTGCCCAGGGAGAGGCTCGTGTACTGCCATTTCGGCTCGGGCATGCCTCCTGTGACGAGGATCGATCCGCTTCCGCGGCGCGCCATCGCAGGAGCCAGATGGTCGGCGGCGGTGAGCGCGCCCACCACGTTGACCGCCCAAGCCTCCAGATGCGCGCGCGCCGGCAGTTCCCCAGGCGCGTCGCCTTGGACGACGGCGGCGTTGTAGACCACGACGTCGGGCAGGCCGTGTTCGGCGACGACCCGGTCCAGGGCTCCCCGCAGGGCGTCCTCGTCGGCGCAGTCGGCCGCGACGGTGACGACCGGCACCCCGCTCGGCCCGACCGCGCGAGCCGCGGCTCGCAGCGTCTCGTCGCCGCGGGCGATGAGGGCGATCGGATACCCCTCCCGGGCGAACCTGCGCGCGACCGCCTGACCGATCCCCGGACCTGCTGCGATGACCACCGCTCCGGACACTCTGCGCCTCCTCGAAATCGTTCGGTCGGGAATATTCGGCACGCTAAGGCGTCACATTCGTGTGAGGGTCAACTCCGGAGGGGAGAAGCATGCGGATCGGTGAGCTCGCCGCCACGACGGGGGTGAACCGGCGGTTGCTGCGGTACTACGAGGAGCAGGGCCTGCTGCACCCGGTTCGGCTGGCCAACGGCTACCGGGAGTACACCGGCGCCGACGTCGCGGCGGTGCGCCACATCCGCGCCCTGCTCGCCGCCGGGCTCCCCACGACGACCATCGCCCAGCTCCTGCCCTGCGTCCACGACGAGGAGGGGCGGATGGTGCCGTCGTCCTGTCCGACCACGATCACCAGGTTGCGGCAGGAGCATTCCCGCATCGCCGGGACGATCACCCGGCTCAGGACCGCCCAGCAGGCGCTCGACGCGATCCTCGCCACCGCCCTGGAGCGACTCGGCCCCGTCCCCGCGGACCCCCCACCACCGCGACCGCAAGAGGCATGACCTACGGCTCGGGCATCTCCCGCGAGAGCCGCGCGAACCGCGACGGCCGACCGGACCGAGGCCCGCATCTCACGGTGTGATTGAGTCGACCGGTGCGACTCACCATGATCGCGGTCCTCGCCGTCACGGCCCTGGCCGCCGCCGGCTGCGCGGACACCACGGCCGAGGATAACGCCGCGGACGACGCGCGCGACAAGGCCAAGCAGGTGGGCAACGCCATGTACGGCACCCGTCTGGTCAAGGCGGACGACATCGGCCACCACATCGCGGACCTCAAGGACGTCGAGGTCCTGAAGGTGTCGGGTGCCGGAACCGGCGATCCGCGCGGCGTCCGGGTGACCGTGCGGCTCTCCGGTATCGCACAACGAAGCGAGGGGCTGTTCCATGGACCCGGGCGGGTCACCGCCGACCGCTGCTTCGAGCTGGTCTTCGACGGCGGGCCAGGCGAGTGGAACACCTTCCCGCCGCGAACCCCCTGCCCTACCGGAACTCCCCTGACCTTCGCCCCATGGCCCGAGGCACCGCCGATCTCCGTCGCGCGGATCGAGCAAGCCCTGCCCAAGGTGAATACGCTTCCCTCAGGCCGGGGTGTTGAGGAGAAGGACGTCCGCGCCGCGCTTGCGAAGCTCGGCCTGCACCCCGCGATCAGGATCGAGACCGAGGCCGAATCGGACTTCGCCGTCGGCGTGGCCCTGGTCACCGGCTTGGCGCCTCCGGGCAAATCGCGCTGCGTCCTCGCCAGGGTCGTCCCGGGCAAGACGAAGGCATGGCTTCCGTCCCCGGCTGAGGCCGGGCAGGGCTGCAACGCCCACACCGCCCTGGGGATCGGCCGTTAGGACGGGCCGCCTTTCAAGCTGAGCAGCCGGACTCCAGGATTTCGAAGCCGTCGCCGGTGACGCTGACGGCCTGGTCGTCGTTGATCGACAGCACGCGCCCCGTGCGGCCGGGCTCGCGGGCCAGGCGGTCGTGGCGCGCGGCCCTGCCCCGGTTTCGGTGGGGCAGCACGACGAACGGGACCAGGCCGAGCCCGGCGGTGGAGTCGACGGTTCCGGGGTCGTCCGCGGCTTGCAGCGGCCGCAGATCCGGCCCGGCGAGAGCCGCCCCGGCCGAGATCCCCACGTAGGCGAGAGACCCGTCGGCGACGGCAGGCGCGGCAACGCGATCGAACCCGCTGCGACGGACATGCTCCAGCAGGAACACGGGATAACCACCGGTGACGAAGACGACCTGAGCCCCGTCCAGCACGCGCCGGACGCCGTCACCAGCGGCGCGTTCCAGATCGAGGACGTCCACCGCCAGCCCCTCGGCCTTGAGCAGGTCGGCGGCGGCACGGACGAACGGAGCGGACGGCAGCGGATTCGCCGCCGTGGGGACGAGCACCGCCCGGCGCGGCACGTCTGGCAGCGAGCCCAACCAGGCGGGCAACGCCCCCAACCCAGCCGACCCCAGAAACAACCGCGCCTCCGTCACGGCCGAGCCCCAACCACAGCCGGGGCTCCCCGTAGGGCAGCGGTCAGGAAACCTGATCGTCGCGCTCCAAGCGGTCCATCAGCGCTCCGAACGCCTGCGGGCTGAGGAGGAGATGACCGGCCTCTGGCGCTTTGCTGTCCCGCATGCCGACACGACCACCAAGGGCGGCGACCTCCACACGCGGCTGAGCCGTCCCGCCGCCGGATCAGCCGGTGGGCGAACGGCGGGCCCCATCGGCCAGCCGGCCGACGAGGCCGAGGACGAGGGCGCGGAGCTCGTCCGGGCGCTCGATGGCGAAGGCAGGCGTGTGCCACCATTCGCGGGCCATGTGCAGGCCAGATCAAGCGCGATCCGGGCCAAGCGCGAGTTGAAGATCCAGGTACTTTGACCTCGTGGCCTTCATCATCGTCGCTTTGAGCATCCCCGTGCTGGCGCTGGTCCCTCTCGGGCTGTTCGGCCTGGTCGGAGGGCTGCGCGAGCGCGAGCCCAAGGTGGCGATCGGTGGTTTGATCTTCTTGCTCGCCGCTGCGGGATGCGGGTGGGGGATCTCCTTGGTCGTCTCGGTGAATCATGAGATAACCGGCAGCCAGGTGGCCCGCGCCCACGCGGTCGACTGCACCGCCGAGATCCTCGGCGTGCGCGGTGAGCGCGCCCAGATCAACGACACCCACTTTTACCGCGTCCGTGTGCGGGTGCAGGTTCCCGGAAAAGCCCCTTTCGAGACCGACAGTATCGCCGCAGTGTCGCCGCTACTCGCCGGTGACATCGGTGCGAACCGGTCCGGTTACGCCTGCCTGGCGGATCGCGACCACCTCAAGAAGGTGGAGATCCTGTGGGACCAGCCGATCCGCTGACCACCGGACCCCGCTAACTAGAAATACCGGTGTTCAGTCGCTCGCGGGAGCCACACCCAAGGCCTCACTGATGGCGTCGTCGAGCGTCAGATAGCTGTCCAAAGCGAAGAAACCGCAGGGCTCGATGCGCTCGGCGAGCACATCGCCCCGATCGTTGACATAAACTTTTCTCACCGGATTGTAGAAGCAATGCCAGGCGAGCACGTCACTGTCTTCCAGCGGCGCGTGCACGACGTTCTCAAAGAAGCCCTTGAGCCAGGGCTGCCGGTTGATGAACTTCGGCGGGACCAGCAGGTCGTCCACCGTCAGCGCTCCCAACTCGGGGGCCTTCTCCTCCGAACGGTGGCCGTAGAGGTAGATGAGGTTGTCCCCCGGCATGGGGGAATCTCCCATCGGCATGTCGACCCTGATCACCCGGCCGAACATGAAATGCTCGCCGGCCTGGGGGACGCGGAAGGCGAAGACGTCGCCTCCCCGCAGCTTCCGCCGGGACGGTTTCAATATCTCCATGTTCGCCACTTCGAACCCACCTGGTAGCCATTAGACTTAAGCCACGCCTCAACCCCATGTTACGGCACGCTTGTAGTACTCGCCACGCCGCTGTTTCGATTGCCACTTCCCAAGGTTGTTCGCGATAGCGACGTATACGTCCGTTCCGCTTTTGTCATAGCCCAGGTACACCTGATAACTCTTCCGCGCGTTCCAACCGCTGCGGAGCCCGGCGGGAAGCCCCTTGGCCAGGATCCTGGCGAGCGCGGAGCCGGTCCCCCTCCTTGATCGGCGGCATGCCGGGCGCCTTGCCGCACCAGTCCGGATTCCTCGTGCAGATTCCCGCGCGGACCGCGTACTCGAGACCTTCGTTACCGTGGCCTCTCGGGTTGTCGCATTCGGCGGTGAGGACGGGTCGAGGATGATGTGGCCTGCGACGGTGAAGCTGTCGTCGGTGCGCACGACCTGCCCGGTGTCCGTCGCCGCCGTCGGTGCGAGCGCCGTCCATTTGCAGGCACTGGCCGGTCAACTGGACGCAGGTCTCCTCATCGGTCTTGATCTCGGCGCCGCCGTGCAGGGCGAGGCCGTGGCCGGCGCCGGAGTCGTCGGGACCGCCACGTTCTGATCTAGCGGCCGTTGGCTGATGGGTGACCGTGACGCTATGTGATCAGTGGGGTTGCTCGTGTGGGACGGCGGCCGATGGCCTGCACGGTTTCATTGATCTTGGTGACGCCGTGGATGCTGAACAGGTCTAGGGCCAGGTTGCGGAGGCCCGCCATGGCGCGGGGACCGCTGCCCAGGTATGCCTGCTGGTCGTCCTCGCGCCAGACGGTGTCGCGCGGCCGGTGTTCGAGGTGCACCTGGGTGGTCTCGGTCGTGCTGTCGGGGACGCGGATCCGTCCCAGGACCACCGCGTCGGTGTGTTCACCGCGGTGGGTCATGGCCGAGAACAACACCAGCGCCCAGCAGCCGTTCGGGCAGGTCGGCTGCGACCGATCCCAGCTCGCGGTGTCAGGAGTCCTGAACGTCGCGCTTCAAGCGGTCCATCAGCAGCCCGAATGCCTCAGGAGCGAGGATGAGATGACCGATCTCCGGCGCTCTGCTGTCCCGAATACCGACCGCGTGGCTCAAGGAAGCCAGTTCCACACATTCCTCTGTGCCACCTGCACCGCTGTAGCTGCTCTTTCGCCAGATCGTCATGAGCACATCCTCGTCCTGAGACAGGGCACGAAGGACTCTCGGCCCACCGAGTCTCGCTCAAGTAGAGGGCGGTCAGAAGTCTCGGTCGTCTTGCTTCAAACAGTTCACCAGCTGCCCGAACGCTTCAGGCGTGAGAACGAGGTGACCGGCCTCGGGCGCCTTGCTGTCCCGCATTCCGACCTGGCCACCGAGGTCTGCGACCTCCACGCATTCATTTCCTTGGGTGTTGCTCCGGCTCGCCTTTCGCCACAACTGACTCATACCACGTCCTCCATCTTTCTCTCGATCAGCATTCTGGTGTCACTCCGAGACAACGCATCTGCCCCGATGCGGTCGAACCGTAAGGCGAAGTCGGCCACCTCTGCGGACTCCTGCGCGAGCCTGCCACCGCCGAACGCTTCCAGGTAGGCGACCCTCTCGCTCCTGGTCGAGATGACCGTGAACGATCCGTCCAGTCCCATGTGGGCGCCAACCTGGCGCGGGACGGCCCGCAAAACGACATTAGGCCAGCAGCTAACCTCCAAGAGATGAGCCAGCTGGCCTCGCATCACCACTGGACCTCCGACCGGCTGCTCCAGGGCACTCTCGTTAATGAGGACCCACATCTCCGTCGGGCGCTCTCCCCTCAACACCTCCTGCCGAGACATGCGCGCCGCGAGCGCGGCCTCAACATCGCCTATGTGGCCGGCAGCGAGCAGCGCTCGGGCATAGTCGGGGGTTTGCAGCAACCCATGGACGATCGATGAGGTATAAGCCTTGATCATGCGCGCTCTGGCCTCGTAGAGGACGAAGGTCCTGAACCAGTTTCGATCATGCCCCTCTTCGGCGAACTTGCGGAGCCGAGCAAAGTGCCCTCCGGTACCCCACGCCGCGTCCAGAGTTTGGGTCTGCATCTTGTTGGGCTTTCGGATGCCACTTTCAAGGTTGTGTACCTGCTGCTTTGTGACACCAAGGATCTTGCCTACCTCGACCTGTGTCAATCCCCTGCCTTCGCGATAGAAGCGCAGGTCGAAGGCCAGCCAAGACCAGAGTGAGTCGTCAGGATCGATACCCGGCACGGGCGCCATCGCCGACCTCCTCAGTACACGGCGTCAACGAATACCCCACACCCTAAACACGACCGCGCAACTCTGCCCTTGAAACAGGCGGAAAGAAAGGAGGCGGATATGGGAAATAGCACTATCAATTCCGGCGAGCTGGACATTCGGTGTCTTGCGGCGCGGTCGACGGCGGGGTTGGTGCGGACGCTGGCGGGGGCTCGGCTTCGCGAATGGGGGCTCATGAGGATCAGCGGGGACGTTTACCAAGTGGCCGGGGAATTGGTCGCCAATGCGGCGGAGGCCACCCTTTACCGGGAGATCCGGGTCAGGCTTACGCGAGAGGTGCGAACCGTCCTGCTCGCGGTGTGGGACTCGTCCGATGCCATGCCCGTACTGCGTCCGATCGTCGAACTGTCCCGGGACGACATCGTCCCGGACGCGCTGGCACTCGAACCGGGGCACGACGCCGGAACGCGGGGGCGGGGCCTGCCGATCGTGCAGGCGCTGGCCTCAGAGTGCGGGGTCACCAAGACCGAGCCCAACGGGAAGTGGGTATGGGCGAGGGTGGCCTTCTGATGGAGCGGCTCCTGCTGAGGTGGCGTACCCGCCGGGGACACCGGACGGCGGTGCGGTTCCTGGAGATGCTCGCCGGGGCGGTCGGTGCACGGGGGTGGCGGTGCGTCAGGCTCTATGAGCCCGAGGAGTTTCCGATGCCGGTGCCGCTGCTCTGGATCTACGCGAGCGGGGTCGCCGAGGACGTCGGGGTCGTGGTGAGCGTGCGGGCCGTCCCGGGCGGCTGGGCATACCACCGGGCACAGCGCGGACGGTTCGGCTACCTGGTCCCATGCGGGGACGTCGAGGCGGCGGCCGAGCAGGTCGACTCGCTCCTCAAGCACCGCATGTTCCCCTCCACCTGGTGACCTGGCAGGCAACACGCGCATCGGGCATCTGTGCGGGTCAGCGGGGGCGGGGTGGGTGTTTGGCTATGAAGAGGCCCTCGGCGGTCACGCAGTCCCGGCCGCCGGCCTGGATCGCTCCAACGGTGCGGATCTTGCGGCCGTTGACGGAGACCTGGCGGGCGCTGATCGTGAGGGGCTCGAAGAGGGGCGTCAGGCGGTGGTAGCGCAGGGTCAGCTCCGCCGTCATGCCCGACTTGCCCGCCCATCCGTTCGCCACGCCGAGGGTGTGGTCGAGGAGGAGGGCCGAGATCCCGCCGTGGACGCTGGACGGCGGCCCCTGGTAGGGCAGGCCCAGCGTCGCGGTGGCCTCGATGGTGCGGGAGTCGGCGGCGGTGTATTCGAGGGGCGGGGCGATCGGGTTCTCCGGGCCGGTGACCGGGTCGTGGCGGGTGTTGCCGTCGCCGCGCCACATGTGCACCAGGCGGTCGCGCAGCGGCGGGGCCGCCGCCTCCAGATCGTCGGCCACGGCGTTCAGGCGGTCGGCCACGTCGGACATGTCGGCACCCGAGAGGTCGCCGGAGCGGACCAGCGCGTCGAGGACGCGGCGGGCCGCCGCGGCGGCCGCGTCCACGCCGGTCGCCTGGAGCTCGGCCTGCAGATCAAGGGTCATGACGCCGCCTGCGGGTCGCGCGGGAGGCCGAGGAGGCGCTCGCCGATGATGTTCAGCTGGACGTCGGTGGTGCCGCCCGCGATCGACATGTTGCGGGAGTTCAGGAACATCCAGGTCGGGTCGTCCATCCCGCCCTCGCCCTCGCCGGAGAGGGCCTCGGGGCCGATCCAGTCGACGGCCGTCTCCCACACCTGCTGGATGTGCTCGACGCCGATCAGTTTGCCGATGCTGGACTCGGCACCCGGCTGGCCTCCGGCGAGGGAGCGCAGGGTGGTGCGCAGGCCGAACAGGCTGCTCGACTGCGCGTCGCAGAGGATGCCGCCGAGCGTGGTGAGGCGCTCGTCGTCGGCGTCCGTCGCCAGCTTCAGGAGGGCCTCGCCGCCGCTGCCCAGGGACGAGTCGTTCGAAAGCGAGACGCGTTCGTTGGCGAGGGTGGTGCGGGCGAGCTTCCAACCGTCGCCAGGCGCGGCCACGAGGAGGTCGTCGGGGATGAAGACGCCGTCGAGGAACACCTCGTTGAAGAGGGTGTCGCCGGTGAGTTCGCGCAGCGGGCGGATGTCGATGCCGGGCGACTTCATGTCCAGCAGGAAGTAGGAGAGTCCCTTGTGCTTCGGGACGGACGGGTCGGTGCGCGCGAGCAGGATGCCCCAGTCGGCCTCGCGGGCCATGGACGTCCACACCTTCTGGCCCGTGATCCTCCAGCCGCCCTCCACCTTCTCGGCGCGGGTGCTGAGGGCCGCGAGGTCGGAGCCGGCGCCGGGCTCGGAGAACAGCTGGCACCAGCGGATGTCGCCGCGCAGCGAGGCGGGCAGGAACCGCTCGTGCTGGGCGGGCGAGCCGTGCGCGATCAGCGTCGGGACCACCCAGTTGCCGATGACCATGTCGTGGGCGCGCAGGCCCGCGGCGCGCATCTCCTCGGCGATGACGAGCTGGGTCACGGCGTCGGCGCCCTTCCCCCAGGGCTCGGGCAGGTGCGGGGACGTGTAGCCGCGGTCGGCCAGGTAAGCCGTGCGCTTCTTGCCGGTGAGCGCCTTCGCCGGTTCGAGTTCCGCGCGGACGTCGGCGCGGACCTGCTCGGCCTCCGGGGGGAGTTCGACGCGAAGTTCGCGGCGGACGCCGTCGAGCGTGAGGCGGGCGACGCGGCGGCGCCAGGACGCGGTGGAGCCGAGCAGGACGCGGAGCGTCTGGGCGCGGCGCAGGTAGAGGCTCGCGTCGTGCTCCCAGGTGAAGCCGATGCCGCCGAGGGTCTGCACGCAGTCCTTGGCGGTCTGGAACGCGGCCTGGACGCTGGTGGCCCCCGCGACCGCCGCCGCCAGCGACGCCTCCGGAGTCCGGCCCTCGTCGTGGGCGCGGGCGGCGTCCCAGGCGCACGCGCGGGCTTGCTCGGCGTGCGCGAGCATGCGGGCGCAGCGGTGCTTGACGCCCTGGAACTGCCCGATGGGACGGCCGAACTGCTCGCGGACCTTGGCGTACTCGGCGGCGGTCGTCGTCGCCCGGTCGGCCAGACCGGACGCCTCGGCGGCGAACAGCGCCGCCGCGAGGTCGCGTACTGCCTGCGTGTCCAGGTCCAGGACCGAAGCTTCGGGGACGGTCAGGTTGTCCAGGCTGATCCGGGCCAGCCGCCGGGTCAGGTCGTGGCTGGGCAGTTCGTCCACTCTCGCGGCGTCCCGGGGCAGCACGATCCAGGCCGTCGCGTCGCCGTCCTTCGCCGGGAGGACCAGGACGTCCGCCACCGGGGCGCCCAACACGGGGCCCGATGTGCCGGTCACCGTGGCCTCGCCGCGCGCGCGGGACAGCACGAGGCTTCCCGCGTCCAGCCCCACCGCGCCGACCGTGCTCCCGTCTGCGAGGGACGGCAGGTGCTCGGCGTGCCCCGCCCGGTGCAGGACGGCGCTCGCCAGCACCGTCGGGAGGAACGGCCCCGGAGTGACCGCGCGCCCCAACTCCTCCAGGACGACGGCCAGTTCGACCAGACCGTAGCCCGCGCCGCCCGCGTCCTCGGGCAGGTGCAGGCCGAGCAGGCCCTGCGCGGCGAGGTCGTCCCAGAACGCGGGCGCCTTCTCCCGCTCCGCGTCCACGGCCGTGCGGACGGCCGCCGAGGTCACCTGCCGCGAGGTGAACGCGCGCACGGCGTCGCGCAGGTCGCGGTGCTCCTCGGTCAGTCCGATGGTCATGTGCTCCTCAGATCCGTTCGATGATGGTGGCCGTCGAGTGCGCGCCGCCCGCGCACATCGTGACGAGCGCCGTCGACCTGTCCGACCGCTCCAGCTCGTTCACGGCCTGCGTGATGAGGCGGGCGCCGGTGGAGCCGACCGCGTGGCCGAGCGCGATGGCGCCGCCGTTGACGTTGACCCTGTCCATGTCCGCGCCGAGCACGGACGCCCACGACAGGACCACCGACGCGAACGCCTCGTTGATCTCCACGAGGTCGATGTCGGACAGCTTCATGCCGGCCCGTTCCAGGACGTGCCGGGTCGAGTCGATCGGGCCGTCCAGGTGGTAGTACGGGTCGGAGCCCACCATCCCGGACGCGACGATCCGGGCACGGGGGCGCAGCCCCAGCTCGGCGGCCCGGTCCGCCGACATCAGCAGCACCGCCGCGGCGCCGTCGCTGATCTGCGAGGAGTTGCCCGCGGTGTGGATTCCGTCCGGGACGACCGGCTTCAGCCCCGCGAGCGCCTCGGCGGTGGTGTCGCGCAGGCCCTGGTCGCAGGTGACGACGGCGGTCTCCCCGGTGGGGCCCTCCTTGGTCATGACCGGTGCCTCGATCTCCAGGATCTGCCCGGCGAACCGGTCCTCCGCCCATGCCGCCTTGGCCTTGACCTGCGACGCCAACCCGAGCGCGTCCGCGTCCTCCCGGGTGATGCCGCGCAGCTTCGCGATGCGCTCGGCGGCGGTGAACTGGTCGGGCATGTCCAGTTCCCAGCCGTCCGGCGCGGGGCTGCCGGTCTCCGGCGTGAGCGCCTGGCCGAGGAAGACCCGGCTCATCGCCTCGACGCCGCAGCCGATCCCGGTGTGGACCGCCCCGGACGCGATCAGCCCGGCGACGATGTGCACGGCCTGCTGGGACGACCCGCACGCGCAGTCGACCGTCGTGCACGCCGTCCGGTACGGCAGGCCGGCGTACAGCCAGGCGTTGCGGGTCACGTTGTTGGACTGCTCGCCCGCCTGCGTCACGCATCCGCCGACGACCTGACCGACGGTCGCGGCGTCCACGCCGGCGCGTTCGAGCAGCCCGCGCTGCGTCGCCCCGAGCAGCTGCACCGGGTGGAGCCCCGACAGGGCCCCGTACCGCTTGCCGACCGGGGTCCGGACGGCGTCGACGATGACGGCTTCGGGCATGAAGACGCTCCTTCACTGCGAACACGCTGAACTGGGGCAAGCTGATCGGTCCGCCGCCGGTGGTCCGGCGGCGGCGTTCTCGGGGCCGGAAGTCAGGCCGTGGGGGTCTCGCCGGTGAGGACGCGTTCGGCCCAGCGGTAGTCGGCCTTGCCGCTCGGGGAGCGGACCACCGGGGTGAAGGCGACCAGGGCCGGGAGCTTGTAGCCCGCCAGGTGGGCCCGGCAGTGGGCGCGCAGGTCGTCGGCGGTGGCGGACGTCCCGGGGCGCAGTTCGACCACGGCGGCGACGCGTTCGCCGAAGCGGTCGTCGGGGACGCCCGCGACCAGGGCGTCCATGACCGCCGGGTGCGACTTGAGCGCCTGCTCGACCTCTTCCGGGAAGACCTTCTCGCCGCCGGAGTTGATACAGCCGGAGCCTCGCCCGAGGACGACCACCGTGCCGTCGGCCTCGACGCGGGCCATGTCGCCGAGGATCGACCAGCGCCTGCCGTCGATGACGGGGAACGTCCGGGCGGTCTTCACCGGGTCGTTGTGGTAGCCGAGCGGGACGTGACCGGAGCGGGCGACATAGCCGACCTCGTCCGAGCCGGGCGGAATCGGCTTCATGTCCGTGTCGATGACGGTGACGCGCGGGCCGGCGGCGAGCCGCATGAGGCCGTCCTCGCCCACGCTGATGCTCCCGTCGACACCGGACTCGGAGGCGCCGAAGCCGTTGGCGATGTGGAGACCGGGGACCAGCTCGGCGAACTCCTCCTGGACGCTCCGCGACAGGATCGCGCCGCCGGACCCGAGCACCTTGAAGGACGACAGGTCGTGGCGGGAGCCGTGCGCGCGGATCGCGTCCGCGAGCGGGCGGGCGATCGCGTCCCCGACCACCGCGACGATCACCGGCTTCTCGCGGTCGATCAGGCCGAGCGCCTCGACCGGGTCGAAGCGGCGCATCAGGATCGTCGCGGAGCCGGTGAACAGAGCCATCAGGAGCGTGTAGGCGGCGGCGCCGTGCATCAGCGGCATGGTGAGCAGATAGCTGAGCGCGAACCCTTCCCGTGCGGCCTCGGCGAGGGACTCGGCGGTGAGGTGCGGGTCGCCGTAGGGGTTCCCGCCCCTCACGGCGGCCATGTAGAAGTCCTCGTGGCGCCAGACGACCCCCTTGGGCAGCCCGGTGGTGCCGCCCGTGTAGAGGACGTAGCGGTCGTCGGCGCTGCGGCCTTCCCGGAGGGACGGGTCGGGCTCGCACTCGTCCGCCTCGTACGCGGTGACGTCGATCCGGGGCGGCCATGCCGCGGAGCCGCCGTCCGTCCCGACGACCGCCACGTGGCGGAGCGCGGGGCAGTCGCCGGCCACCCGGGCGGCGGCGGGGGCGAACTCCGCGTCCACGACCAGGCCCGCCAGCTCGGCGTCGGTGTAGATGTGGCGCAGCTCGCGGTCGGTGTACCGGTAGTTGACGTTGACCGGGACGGCGCGGGCCTTCAGGCAGCCGAGGAGCGTCTCGACGTACTCGGCGCCGTTCAGCATGTGGACGCCGACGTGCTCCCCGGGAGCGATGCCCGCCGCGCGCAGCCGGTGCGCCACCGTGTCCGCGCGCCGGTCGAGCTCGGCGAAGGTCAGCCTGCGGTCGCCGCAGACCAGGGCGGGACGGCCGGGCACGGCCGCGGCCACCGCCTCGAAGAGGGTCGCCAGGTTCAGCGTCATGGCGCGAGACTAGAATTCATTCTCATCAGCGGGCAACCGATGTCCCGCTCAGCGGTCGCCGCCACTCGCACTACCTGCGGACATCCGCTCAGCGGGACGCCCCGGGCCCGCGAACTAGAATACGTACTAGTCTCCGCGGCGGACGATCCCGAAAACACTGACCCGGAGGCTCCGATGAACGCTGACCTCTCCCTGGCGGGCCGCACCGCCGTCGTCACCGGCGCGGGCGCGGGGCTGGGCCGCTGCGAGGCCCTCGCTCTGGCCGCGCGGGGCGCCAACGTCGTCGTCAACGACATGGGCCCGGCCGCCGAGGAGGTCGTCGCCGAGATCAAGCAGGCGGGCGGCCAGGCCGTCGCGGTGACCGGGGACGTCGGCGACTGGTCGATGGGCGACACGCTGGTGTCGGCCGCCGTCGACACGTTCGGGTCGCTGGACGTGGTGGTCAACAACGCGGGCGTGCTGCGCGACAAGATGCTGTTCAACCTGTCGGAGTCGGACTGGGACGACGTCATCCACGTCCACCTGAAGGGCCACGCGTCGGTGTCGCGGGCCGCCGCCGTGCACTGGCGCGCCGCGAGCAAGGCCGCGGGCGGTCCGGTCTACGGACGGGTGATCAACACCGCGTCGGAGGCGTTCCTGTTCGGGTCGGCGGGCCAGCCGAACTACTCGGCGGCGAAGGCCGGCATCGTCGCCCTCACGCTGTCGACGGCAGCGGGCCTCGGCCGGTACGGGGTGCGCGCCAACGCGATCTGCCCCCGCGCCCGGACGGCGATGACCGAGGCGACGTTCGCCGAGGGCACCTCCCCCGGCGGGCTCGACTCCATGGCGCCCGAGCGGGTCGGGACGTTCGTCGGCTACCTCGCGTCCCCGGCGGCGGAGAAGATCAGCGGGCAGGTGTTCGTCGTGTACGGCGACATGGTCGCGCTGATGGCCGCGCCGACCGTGGAGCACAAGTTCACCGCCGCGGAGGGCGTCTTCTCCGTCGAGGAGCTCGGCGAGCAGATCACCCCGTACTTCGAGGGGCGGGACGCGCACCGGACCTACGCCGCCTACAGCGTCGCCTCGCTCGACAACACCGGCACCAGCAAGTACTGATGCCCCCGAACGCCGGTGGCCGCCCTCGGCGCGAGGGGCGGCCACCGGTATTCCACGCGGGCGGTCGCGCTCAGAAAACGTCCGGGCCGCGGAGGGTGGCCTCGGCGCCGCCGTCCACGTAGATGACCTGGCCGGTCATGTGGGTGTTGACCGGGGAGATCAGCCAGCGCAGCGCCTCCGCGATCACCTCGGGGCCGGCGAAGCCGTTCAGCGGCATCGGGACGGCCTCCTTCATGATCTCGAACATGCCCTCGTCCTCGAACAGCGGGACGGTCATCGGCGTCTTGACGACGCCCGGCGCGATCGCGTTCAGCGGGATGCCCGCGCCCGCCCACTCGGGGGTGGTGCAGACCCGGCGCATCCACTGCGCGAGCGCCGACTTCGACGACGGGTAGAGCCGGCCGCCGGCGCCGCTCTCCTCGACCTTCGTCGCCGCCGCGATCGCCGCCGGCTCGTCCAGCTCCAGGCAGGCGCGGACGGTGTCGTCGTCCACCGGGTGGGTGCCGGAGATCGAGCCGACCACGGCGGCGCGCGGCGCCTCGGCCTTCGCCAGCGCGGGACGCAGCCCGTCCAGCAGCCCGACGACGCCGAAGAAGTTCACCTTGACCGGCATGACCGTGAAGTCGGAGACGCCGGCGCAGGCCACGACGGCGTCGAGCCGCCCGCCCGCCTTCTCCAGGGTCTCCGCGACCGCGCTCGCGCGGCCGTCGGGGACGCTGAGGTCGGCGCAGACGTCCGCGTCGTGGCGGTCGATCCCGATGACGGTCTCCCCCGCGTCGCGGAGCATCCCGGCGAGGGACTCGCCGATGCCGGACGCCGAGCCGCTGACGGCGATGGTGCGTGCCATGGTGGGGTTTCCCCTCTCAGGTGTGGGCGCCGCCGTCGACGCGGAGGTCGGCCCCGGTGAAGTAGGCGGCGTCGGACGAGGCCGCGAACGCTATCGCCGCCGCGATGTGCTCGGGCTCGGCCGCGCCGTAGTAGGAACGGATCTTGCTGAAGTAGGTGAGGTCCAGCCCGTCGGGGAACATGCCCGGCGCCCTGGTGAGCGGGGTGTCGACGGCGCCCGGGGAGATCGGCACGACGCGGATGCGGCGGGCGGCCAGCTCGGCGGCGAGGCTCAGCGAGAACGCCAGCACGGCGCCCTTGGACGCCGCGTACGCCGTCATGAACGGGTTGCCCTGGGTCGCCGCCAGCGAGGCGGTGTTGACGATCACGCCGGTGCGGTCGGGGAGGTGCTTGAGCGCCTCGCGGCAGAACAGGGCGGTGCCGACCAGATTGACGGAGAACATCCGGTGCAGGTCGTCGACCGTGAGGGTCTCGATCGGGGTGGTCTTGTGGACGCCCGCCACATTGACGAGGACGTCGATGCCGCCGAGCGTCTCCGCCGCGCCCGCCACGGCCGCGACCACGGCGGCCTCGTCGGTCACGTCCGCCACGCGGGTGGCGACGGTGCCGGGGCCGCCCGCCGCGGCGGCCGTCTCGGCGAGGCCGGGCTCGGAGACGTCCACGGCGTAAACCGCGGCGCCCTCGGCGGCCAGGCGGATCGCGGTGGCCCGCCCGATGCCCGACGCGGCCCCGGTGAGCAGCACTTTCACGCCGTCAAAGCGATTCATGGCGGCACGCTAGCCGCCGCCGCGGGCCGTCCGCCGGGACCATCCCGATCACCGGGAGGCGTCGGTCCCGCCGTCCGGCGCGCCGCCCGTGCCGCCGCCTCCCGGGGCGTTCGAGCGGGGCGCGAGCAGCAGCTTGCAGGCCAGGCGGATGTCGCTCTCGACGTCGGCCATGGACGCGCGGCCGTTCAGGCTCGACTGGAGCACGCCGTACCAGCACTGCATCAGCAGCCGGACGAGCGTGACGTCCTGCGCGGTCGGCACCTCGATCCCCACCGCCCGCAGCAGGATCTCCCGGAACGTGTTGTCGATGTAGACGGTGTCGGCGACGGTCGCGACGTGCGCGGTGTTGGACGCGTGCAGCATCGACGTCGACAGCACGGGCTGCGCCATGAGGTGGCGGCTGGCCTGCACCAGCAGGTCGGCGACCGCGTCCTCGGGGCTCGTGCCGGGCGCGGGCTCGGTGACCTGGTCGCGGAGCCGGTCGACCTGCTTGGCCATCACCGCGGTGAACAGGTGGACCTTGGACGGGAAGTACCGGTACAGGGTGCCGATCGCGACCCCGGCGGCCTTCGCGACCTCGTGCATCTGGACGCGTTCGAGGGACTTCTCGGCGCCGATGCGGGACGCGGCGCGCAGGATGCGCTCGCGCCGGTCGTGCTGCTCCGGCGAGCTCGGCTCGGCGGACAGCCTGCCCGCTGCGATCCTCGCCACGGTCCTCCCCCGGTCCCCTCGTGTCCGGCCGGTCTCGTCCCGCCGGTCCCGTCCTGCTGTTCCCGTCCTGACAGGGAACAATATCCGGGCTCCCGGCCGTCCCCGCGAACGTCCGTACCGGTCAGTGGGACCGTCCGCCCCTCCCGGCGCGGGCCGCGCTCTACGGTGTGCCGCGCCGAGATCCCGAGGTCGGAGGGGCTGCCACATGGGACGAGCCGGGTGGGACGACGAGTACGACGTGGTGGTGGCCGGCTCCGGGGCCGGGGCGATGGCGGGCGCGCTCGCCGCCGCGTCGGGAGGGCTGCGCACCGCCGTCCTGGAGAAGACGGGCCTGCTCGGCGGGACGTCCGCGTACTCGGGCGCGGCGATCTGGCTGCCGGGGACGCGGGTGCAGGAGCGCGCCGGGCTCGCCGACTCGACCGAGGGCGCGCGGGCCTACCTGCGCGCGCTGCTGGGCGACGCCGAGGAGGAGCGCCGCGAGGCGTTCCTGGAGACGGCTCCCGAGCTGGTGGACTTCCTGGAGGGCGACCCGGCGATCGAGTTCCGGTTCCAGGCGTTCCCCGACTACTTCGACGCGCCGGGACGCCTCGACATGGGGCGGTCGTTCGTCCCGGTGGAGCTGCCTTCCGAGCGGCTCGGGGAGCTGGCGGGCCTCGTCCGGCCGCCGGTCGACCGGGACAGGGCGGGCCGGGGGCACTCCGCGTCCAAGCCGCTGGCGCAGGGCCGGGCGCTGATCGGGCGGCTGCTGCTGGCGTTCACCGCGACCGGCGCCGGGGAGGTCCGCACCGGCACCGCCCTGACGGACCTGGTCGTCGAGGACGGCCGGGTGGCCGGGGTCGCGGCGATGACGGCGGACGGCCCGGTGCGGCTGCGGGCCCGGCGCGGCGTCCTGCTGGCGGCGGGCGGGTTCGAGGCGTCCGCCGCGCTGCGGGCCGAGCACGGCGTGCCGGGCGGCGCGGGCTGGACGATGGCCCCCGACGGCGCGAACACCGGCGACGCGATCGAGGCCGCCGTCCGGATCGGCGCCTCCACCGGCCTGCTCGACCAGGCGTGGTTCTGCCCCGGCCTCGTCACCCCCGACGGCGGGCCCGCGTTCACGCTCGGGTTCCGCGGCGGGCTGATCGTGGACGCCGCGGGCCGCCGGTTCGCCAACGAGTCCCTCCCCTACGACCGGATGGGCCGCCGGATGGCCGCCGCCGAGGGACCGTTCCACCTGGTCTGGGACTCGCGGTCGGACGGCCTGCCGGCGGTCTCCGTCCCGCCGCTGCGGGCGGACGAGCAGCTCGCCTCGGGCGCCTGGGTCCGGGCGGACCGGCTCGACGAGCTGGCCGGGATGATCGGGGTCCCGGCGGACGCGCTCACCGGCACGGTCGAGCGGTTCAACGGCTTCGCCGCCAAGGGCGCCGACGAGGACTTCCACCGCGGCGAGGACGCCTACGACCTGTACTTCTCCGGCGGCGGGCCGTGCGTCGTGCCCCTCGACCGGCCGCCTTACCTCGCGGCGCGGGTCGTCCTCAGCGACCTCGGGACGAAGGGCGGGCTGCGCACCGACGCCGACGCCCGGGTCCTGGACGGCTCGGACCGCCCCATCGCCGGCCTCTACGCCGCCGGCAACACCAGCGCCTCGTTCACGGGCCCCGTCTACCCGGGGCCCGGCGTACCGATCGGGTCGGCGATGGCGTTCGCCTACCGCGCCGTTCAGGACATCAGGAGGAACCACACGTGAGATCCACCGGAAGGGCCGCCGTCGCGGCCGCCGCGCTGGCCGGGGTCGCGCTGGCGGGGGTCGCCGCCGCGCCCGCGCAGGCCGCTCCGGCGAAGCGCGGGACGCTGGTCGGCGTCCGGCCGCTGGCGAACGCGGCGGCGCTGCCCAGCGCGTCCGCCAACCGGTTCGTCACCTACGTCTCCGAGGGCGTGGGCGGGAAGCGGATCACGGTGTCGGGAACGGTCGCCGTCCCGAAGGGCACCCCGCCGCGCGGCGGCTGGCCGGTGCTGAGCTGGGCGCACGGCACCACCGGGACCGCCGACGCCTGCGCCCCGTCCGCGGACACGGCCGGCGGTCCGGCCCACGACTACCTGTCGATCACCGAGTCGTACCTGGACAGGTGGGTCGCGAACGGCTTCGCCGTCGTCCAGACCGACTACGAGGGCCTCGGCACGCCCGGCGGGCACCCGTACATGAACGGGGCCGGCGAGGCGAACACCGTGACCGACATCGTCCGCGCGGCCCGCAGCGCCGACCGCCGCATCGGACGCGACTGGTTCGTCGCCGGACACAGCCAGGGCGGGCAGGCCGCGCTCTACACGGCGGCGGCCGGTCAGAAGCCCCGCGACATCCGGCTCAGGGGCGCGGTGTCGATCGCGCCCGGCTCGAACATGAGCCAGACCGCGCAGTACGTCAGGGCGCAGTACCCGGGGGCGGAGACCGCGCTGCCGTTCCTGTTCGTCCTGCTGAACGGCGCCTATGCGGCCGACCCGTCGATGCCGCCCGAGGACCTCCTGACCCCCGAGGCCGCGTCGGTCGCCAAGGCGGGCCGGACGAACGCCTGCCTCGCGCAGCTGCGGCAGCTCGGCGCGAGCCTGCCGCTCGACAAAGTCTTCCGCCCGGACGCCGACCTGACGCGGTTCGAGAGCTACTACGACTCGCAGGAGGCGCTGGGCCTGACCCTGAAGGTCCCGACGCTGGTCGTCCAGGGCACCGCCGACCGCGAGGTCTCCCCCGCCGCGACGCGGAACATCGTCACCGACCTGTGCAAGCGCTACGGGACCGTCGCCTACCGGACGTTCGAGGGCGCCGACCACCGGGGCGGCGTCACCGCGTCCTTCGAGGCGTCGCTGGCGTTCGCCCAGGCCGTCCGCAGGGGCGAGACACCGTCCACGACCTGCTGAGCGCACGCGTGGTCCCGCCCGCGGTTCCGTCCACCGGACCGCGGGCGGGACCGCGCCCGAGGCAGCAACTTGACCCTCTATGGGCCCGATTCGGGTGGTGCTTATGACCGCCGCTCACTACATGTAGTAATTGTCCGACTGCATGGAGTGAACGACCGTCTGAGAGGAAGAAGATGACCACCTCAGGGCTCACCCGGACCTGCGCCGGCCTCGCGGGAGCGGCGATGCTGATCGGGACCCTCGTCCCCGCGACGACCGCCTCGGCCAAGGAGCCGCCGTCCGCCTCGGCCGCGGAGTCGCCGTCCACCTCCACGGCGATCGCCTGGCGCAGGACCATCGAGAACACCCTCACCGCGATGCGCGGCGAGGCCCTGGCGCATGCGAGCTACCACTTCTACGGCGAGCAGGCCGGGTACGAGCGCCTGCCCA
The DNA here is from genome assembly GCF_040492135.1 of Actinomadura sp. NPDC000600. Taxonomy (NCBI): domain Bacteria; kingdom Bacillati; phylum Actinomycetota; class Actinomycetes; order Streptosporangiales; family Thermomonosporaceae; genus Actinomadura; species Actinomadura sp. NPDC000600. Next base: position 530,808 of record NZ_JBEUPD010000001.1, on the reverse strand, counting down.
AGGTGCGCGCCCTGTTCGCGAAGACCGCGCACACCGAGCTCCACGACCATTTCACCAAGGAGGCGCAGCTCATCCACTACGTCCGCGACGACGCCGCCAACCTGCGCAGGAGCATCGCGGGCGAGATGGAGGAGGCCACCCGCACCTACCCGCGGTTCGCCAAGGAGGCGCGGGAGGACAAGGACTACAACGCCGCCCGCCTGTTCACCGAGCTCGCGGGTGACGAGAGGTCGCACGCCCGCAACTTCGCGAAGGCGCTCTACGCGATCACGCATCACCGCGGGGAGATCCCGGAGGGCCCGACCATCGACCCCGTCAAGGTCGTCGCGGGCAAGCCGAAGGTGCACTCGGCGAGGACGCTCCGCAACCTGGAGACGGCCCTGCGCGGCGAGTCGTTCGCGAACGCGAGCTACACGCTCTACGCCGAGCACGCCAGGGCCCGCAGCCCGAAGCTCGCCCAGCTCTTCGAGCGGACCGCCGCGGTCGAACTCACCGAGCACTTCGCCGAGCTGGCGAACCTCGCCGGGTACGTCCACCGCACCAGGGAGAACCTGCGCAAGAGCATCGCCGGCGAGACCTACGAGGCCACGAAGATGTACCCGGGCTTCGCCCGCACCGCCCGCGAGGAGCGCGCCTACCGGGCCGCGGCCCTCTTCACCGAGATCGCCGGTGACGAGGCCGCCCACGCCCGCGCGTTCGCGTACGCGCTCAAGCACCTCCACCACCACGGTCACCACGGCAAGCACGAGGAGCACGGCCAGCACGGCCAGCACCACGGCCAGCACGGCCAGCAGAGCCAGCACCACATGATGGGCGCCGACTTCTGACACGGCCCCGGCGCACGCCCCCCGAGGGCGTGCGCCGGGTGTCAGACCAGGTTGTCCTCCACCTTGAGCCCGAACTCGCCCCGTCCGTACATGGACAGGGCGTGTTCGACGTCGTTGGCGACGTGGACGCTGCCGGCGTGGGCGTCGCGCCAGGCGCGCTCGATGACGTTGCCGCGGTGCAGGGAGTTGCCGCCCGCGGTCTTGAAGAGGATGTCGATGGCCTCGATGGCGCGCTCGGTGCCGCGGACCTGGTCGCGGCGGGCGCGCAGCCGCAGCTCCATCGGGATCTTCTCGTTGCGGACGGCGTACTCGTGGATCTCGCGGACGTTGCGGTCGGTCTGCAGGATCGCCGCGTCGATCTCCGAGGCGGCGCGGGCGACGGCGACCTGGGCGAACTGGTCCTCGACGAAGCGGCCGCCGCCGAGGCTGAGGCGGATCCGGTCGCGCATCCGGGTCACGTACAGGTCGTGGCAGCCGGACGCCATCCCGATGACGCTGGCCGCGACGGTGCTGGTGAAGATCGTCCCGAAGGGCATGCGGTAGAGCGGGCCCGTGTTGACCTTGCGGCCGGGGTTGCGGAGCTGGGCCTGCTCGAAGTTGCGCATCGCGCGGTGCGACGGGACGAACGCCTTCTCCACCACGATGTCGTCGCTGGCGGTGCCGCGCAGGCCCATCGAGTCCCAGACCTCGGCGATCTCGTAGTCGCGGCGCGGGACGAGGACGGTCATGAAGTCGACCGGGCGGCCCTCGGCGCCCACGACGAGCGCGCCGAGCAGCGCCCATGAGGCGAACTCGCAGCCGGACGAGAACGACCAGCGCCCCGTCACCTCGTAACCGCCGTCCACCGGGGTGAGGCGGCCGATCGGGGCGTAGGAGGAGGCGATGAGGGTGTCCGGGCCGGCGCCCCACACCTCGCGCTGCGCCTCGTCGGCGAACAGGCCGAGGTGCCAGGAGTGGACGCCGAGCACCGCGGCGACCCACCCGGTCGAGCCGCACGCCCCCGAGATCGCGCGGATCACCTCGTAGAAGGCGACCGGGTCGTCCTCGGCGCCGCCGTACCGGGTGGGCTGGAGCATCCGGAACACCCCGGCGGCGGTCAGCTCCCGGATCGACTCGGCGGGGATGCGTCCCTTCTCGTCCACGGACCGGGCCCGCTCGGCGATGCCGGGCAGCAGTCCGCGCACGGCCTCCAGGACCTCGTTGCTCATCCCCGCTCCTTTCCTAGTACGGCCATTGCAGGAGACCATGGTCGCGCGTCGGCGCGGGGACGCGCGTCCCGGCCACCGGGACTCGGCGGTCGGGACGGTGACCTGCGACCTAACGTTCGAATCACCCGTCCATCGCTGAAGGGATGATCCACGTGACCGCAACCGAGTCGGACGCCGTCCGCGCCATCGAGGCGGAGGCGATCAACCGCCGTTTCGCCCGGGGATGGCACTGCCTCGGGCTGGCCGAGAAGTTCCGGGACGGCAAGCCCCACACGGTCGACGCGTTCGGGCAGAAGCTCGTGGTCTTCACCGGTGAGGACGGCAAGACGAACGTCCTGGACGCCTACTGCCGGCACATGGGCGGGGACCTGTCCCAGGGCACCGTGAAGGGCAACGAGATCGCGTGCCCGTTCCACGACTGGCGCTGGGGCGGCGACGGCCGCTGCAAGAAGATCCCTTACGCGCGCCGCGTCCCGCTGCGGGCCCGCACCGCCGCGTGGCCGACGATGGAGCAGGACAAGCTGCTGTTCGTCTGGAACGACCCGGAGGGCAACAAGCCGCCGGAGGACGTGACGATCCCGGTGATCGAGGGCGCCACCCGCGACGACTGGACCGACTGGCGCTGGACGGAGACGGTCGTCCACACCAACGCCCGCGAGGTCATCGACAACGTCGTGGACATGGCGCACTTCTTCTACATCCACAAGTCGTTCCCGACGTACTTCAAGAACATCTTCGAGGGCCACACGGCCACGCAGATCATGAAGGGCCGGACGCGCGAGGACGCGCGCCGAGAGGGCGGGGGCGGCGGGCCGCGGATGCTCGGCAACACCTCCGTCGCGTCCTACCACGGCCCCTCCTTCATGATCGACGAGCTGACGTACCACTACGAGGGGTACGACCTGCACTCGGTCCTGATCAACTGCCACTACCCGATCGACGAGAACTCGTTCTCGCTGCACTCGGGGATCATCGTCCAGCACAGCGACGCGCTGCCGCCCGAGGCGGCCGAGGCGACCGCGCAGAAGCTGTCGGAGTTCATCCTCCTCGGCTTCGAGCAGGACATCGAGATCTGGCGGAACAAGGCCCGCATCGACAACCCGCTGCTGTGCGAGGAGGACGGCCCCGTCTACCAGCTGCGCCGCTGGTACGAGCAGTTCTACGTGGACGTCGCCGACGTCACGCCGGAGATGACCGACCGGTTCGAGTACGAGATCGACACGACCCGTCCGGTGGAGTCCTGGCAGAAGGAGGTCGACGCGAACATGGCCCGCCGGGAGGCCGAGGGGGCGTCGGCGTGACGACCCGCCAGGACGAGCGCCTCCTGGACGGGCCGCTGCTGCCGGTGAGCTGCCGCCGCTGCGCCGCCGAGGTGCTGGTGCGCAAGTCGAGCTGGGAGCAGACGAGCATCCAGTGGAACGCCGAGGCCAGGGAGGCGTGCACGGGTCTGGACGACCCGCACGCGACCTGCCCGGCGCTCCGCTCGGCGATCCAGGAGGCCGCGCTGAACGGCGCCATCACGGTGGTCGAGTGACGGGCGGTCCGGTGGCGGGCGGCCGGCTGGCCGGGCGGGTCGCGGTCGTGACCGGCGCGGGCGACGGCATCGGGCGCGGCATCGCCCGCCGCTTCGCCGCCGAGGGGGCCCGCGTGCTCGTCGCGGAGCTCGACCCGGAGTCCGGGGAGCGGGTCGCCGCGGAGATCGGGGCGGACGCCCGGTTCGTCCGGACGGACGTCACCGACAAGGCGCAGGTCCACGCGATGGTGGCCGCGGCCGTCGACACGTGGGGCTCGGTGGACGTCCTGGTCAACAACGCCTGGGGCGCCGGGACGGTGGGCCGGGTGGAGGCCAAGACCGACGAGCAGCTCGCCCGCGGCTTCGCGATGGGCTACTACGGCCCGCTGTGGGCGATGCAGGCCGCGTTCCCGCACATGAAGGCCCGCGGGTGGGGCCGCGTCATCAACATGTGCTCGCTGAACGGCGTGAACGCCCACATGGGGACCCTCGAGTACAACTCGGCCAAGGAGGCGCTCCGCACGCTGACCCGCACGGCCGCCCGCGAGTGGGCGCCGACCGGCGTCGTCGTCAACGCGATCTGCCCGGGCGCCAAGAGCGCCGCGTTCCGCCGGATGGCGGCCGCGCACCCGGAGATCGAGGCGGCCGCCGACCGGGCCAACCCGATGGGCCGCCTCGGCGACCCGGAGGCCGACATCGCCCCCGTGGCGGTGTTCCTGGCGTCCGAGGACGCCCGCTACCTGACCGGAAACACGCTGTTCGCGGACGGCGGCTCGCACATCAACGGCGTCGCCTGGACCCCGGACCTGGACGGAGAGCAATGATCGACCGATACGGCCCGTGGGCCGTCATCGCGGGCGGCTCGGAGGGCGTCGGCGCGGCCTTCGCGCACCGCCTCGCCGACGCCGGCCTGAACCTCGTGCTGATCGCCCGCAAGCCGGGGCCGCTGGCGGAGACGGCCGCGGCCGTCCGCGCGAAGGGCGTCGAGGTGCGCACCCTCGAACTGGACCTGGTCGCCCCGGACCCCGTCAAGGCGGTCCGCGAGGTGACCGACGGCCTGGAGGTCGGGCTGCTGGTCTTCAACGCGGGCGCGAACAGCTACGGCCACGAGTTCGTCACCGGCGACCTGGACCGCTTCCAGGGCGTCATCGACCTCAACATCACCGCGCAGCTCGCGCTGACGCACCACTTCGGCGCGCTGATGAAGGAGCGGGGCCGCGGCGGCATCCTGCTGGTCGGCTCCCTCGCCGGCTACATGGGCCAGCCGCAGATCAGCATCTACTCGGCGGTGAAGGCGTTCGGCCGCGTCTTCGCCGAGGGGCTGTGGCTGGAGATGCGCGAGCACGGGGTGGACGTCCTGGAACTGGTCCTCGGCGTGACCCGCACCCCGGCGATGGAGCGCGCCGGCCTCAACATGGACATGCCGGGCCTGAACGTCGCCGAGCCCGACGACGTCGCCCGCGAGGGCCTCGAACACCTGGCGGACGGCCCGGTCTGGGTCGCGGGCGGCAACTACGACCTGGCACGCAAGCGCGCCGGCTTCCCTCGCGAGAAGCTCGTCGCGGGGGCGCACGCCGCGATGAAGCGAATGCTTCCGAAACCGTCCTGACACCCGCGGCCGGCGTCCGGTAGGCATGGAGCATGTCCGTTCGCCATGCCCACGTCCCGGTCGCCGGCCACTCGCTGCACGTCGCGGAGTCGGGAGACCCCTCCGGCCGGCCGTATCTGCTCCTGCACGGCTGGCCGGAGTCGTGGCGGACGTGGCGGGGCGTGATGGACGCCGCGCCGCCCGAGGCCCGCCTCATCGCGGTCGACCTGCCCGGCATCGGCGGGTCGACGGGGGCGACCGGCGGCTCGAAGCGGGCCGTGGCCTCGGTCGTCCACGCCCTGGTGCGGCATCTCGGGCTGGACGACCTCACCCTGGTCGGGCACGACGCGCGCCTTCCCGCAAGACGCCGAGGACAACGCCGCCCTGACGGGCCCGCTCCCCACGCCCGTCCTCTACCTGCGAGGCGACGGCGAGGGCGGCGACATCACCGCCTACGCGGAGGGCCTCCGCAAGGCGGGCGTGGAGAACCTGACCACCGCCGTCATCACGGACGCGGGCCACTTCACCCAGGAGGAGCAGCCCGGCGCGGTCTGGGCCGAGATCGAGGCATTCGCCACCCGGTGAAAGAACCCCTCGGTGGAATCGGTTCGGATTTCACTTGTCTTCCCCTCTCACACCCCTTCAGAATCAGCTGCAAGCTTCCGTGAGGCGCACCTCGATCCTGCGAACAGGGGGCGACCGTGATTTCGGGCACAGCGTGGGCGACGCACGCCGGGCAGTCGGGCGGCGGCCTGGCCGCGGTCCTCTGGGGCCTGGGCACACTCGCCTTGTGCATACCGGTCGTGTTCAATTACCGTGGCGCCGCTGATTGGCTCGCAGGCATACGCTGGAACAGGGCGCAGCACAAGACCACTCGCCAGGCCGTGTGGTATCAGCGTGGTTCGGCGGCCGTCTTTGCCGCATTGGGCGTTGCCGTTCTCGTCATTGGCGCCACTGAGATGATCCGCGGATAGGCCCGGCATCCGGAATGGCGCCCCCGACGCGTCGCCCTCCGATTGCCACGAGGAACTGCTCGACGCGACGACGCCGCCCGCCGCTGCCTTGACCAGCCCGTCTCGGCGGGGTTCGTCCGCTCATCTGGGTTCGTAGGTGCCGTCGCGGTGCTCGTAGACGGGGTCCTGCGTGTCGCGGCCCTCGGCGCGGAGCGTGCGCTTGACGACCTTGTTGGTGGGGGTGCGGGGCAGTTCGGTGACGATGCGGATGTAGCGGGGCGTCCACTTCGTGCCGAGGTCGGGCTGCGCGTCCAGGAAGGCCGTGAAGGCGGACGGGTCGAACGCCTGGCCCGGGGCCAGGGTCACGGCGGCCATCGCCTGGTCGCCCACGCGGTCGTCCGGGACGGCGTAGACCGCCACGTCGGTGAAGGGCTCGAAGCGGGCCAGGAGGCGCTCGACGGGGGCGGCGGCGAAGTTCTCGCCGTCCACGCGCAGCCAGTCGTCGTCGCGGCCGGCGAAGTACCAGTAGCCGTCGGCGTCGCGGTAGGCGAGGTCGCCCGACCAGGTCCAGCCGTTGCGGACGCGCCTCGCCGTCGCCTCGGGGTTGTTGTAGTAGCCCTCGAACTTGGCGGCGCCCATCGTGTCGACGATCTCGCCGATGGCCTCGTCCGCGTTGAGCAGCACCCCGTTCGCGTCGAACTCGGCGCGCGGGCACTCCCGCAGGGTCCCGGGGTCCATCACGACGGTGCCCGCCTCGGCGACGCCCAGCGATCCGGGCGGCGTGCCCGGGACGCGGTTGAGGCGGATCTCCCCCTCGCTCGACCCGTAGGAGTCGATGACGGTGCAGCCGAAGCGGCGGGCGAACGCGTCGATGTCGCGCTGCGCCGCCTCGTTGCCGAACGCGATGCGCAGCGGGTTGTCGGCGTCGTCCGGCTTCTCGGGGACGGCCAGGATGTAGCTGAGCGGCTTGCCGACGTAGTTGAAGAACGTGACGCCGTAGCGCCGCACGTCCGGCAGGAAGCCGGAGGCCGAGAACCTGCGGCGCAGGACGATGCGGCCGCCCGCGGCGACGGCGGGCGCGATCCCCGCCATCAGGGCGTTGGAGTGGAACATCGGCATGACGACGTAGAACACGTCGTCGCGGGTGAGGCCGCGCCGGTCGCGCTGCTGGACGGCGATCCGGCCCAGCCTGCGCTGCGTGCAGACCACCGCCTTGGGCGCGGACGTCGTCCCGGACGTGAACACCAGCGAGAAGATCGCGTCGGGGTCCACCGGGGCGGGGGCGGTCAGGCGGGCGGAGGCGAGGCGCTCGGCGTGGGCGGGCGTGTCGACCGCCAGGGACGGGACGTCCGCGAGCCCGTCGAGCAGCGGCGCGCGGGACGTCTCGGTGACCAGCAGCGCGCAGTCGGTGTGGGCGATGTCGCGGGCCAGCTCGGCGCCCCGCCGCGTCGGGTTCAGCTCCACGACCGGGACGCCCGCGAGCGCCGCGCCCAGCAGCCAGAACAGGTGCTCGGGCCCGTTCTCCAGGAACAGGCCGACGTGGCCGGTCAGGTCCCGGACGAGCGAGGCCCGCCGCAGGGACTCCGCGACGACCTCGCGCCAGGTCCAGGAGCGGTCCTCGAAGCACAGGCCGGTCCGGTCGTCGTCGCCGCGCGCCGCCACCAGCTCCGCGAACGCGGGCTCGCGGGCCGGGCGGTCGTCGCCGAGTACGGCGGTCTTCTGCTCCTGCATGCCTCTCCCTGTCTCAGGCCCGTTCAGCCGTCGCGCCGCCTCCGGACGGGACGGGTCTCGATCGAGTCGATCCGCTGCTCGCGCCGGGCGAACCGCCAGGTCCCGCCGTCCAGCCGGTAGGCGTCGGTGTACCGGCAGTGCCAGACCAGGTCCCGGGTCGCGCCGTCCGCGCCCTCGGTCAGGTGGTGGGCGACGCAGGCGATCTCGCCGGTGGCGGTGCCGGGCTCGGGCCCCGCGTCGAACACCTCCCCGGCGAGCGCGTGGAAGGTCACCGGGATGCCGCGCAGCGCCGACAGCGTCGCGGCGATCTCGGCGCGTCCGGTGAAGGTCCGCACCGGATCCAGCTCGCCGGGGGCGTCGGGCAGGACGAGGACCGCGTCCTCGGCGAACAGGCCCGCCATGGCGTCGAGCTCGCGGCGGTCGGCGTACAGCGCGTACCGGGCGACCAGGTCGCCGAGCGCCGTCCGGTCGGCGGCCCCGAGCGTCATGCCGGGCCTTCGCCCGACAGGCCCAGGCGGTCGGCGCAGGCGGACAGTTCGTCCTTGGCCTCGCCGAGGTCCGCCGTCACCGCCCCGCTCAGGACGAGCCGGTCCGCGCCCAACGCGGCCAGCCTCTCCGCCTTCTCCGGCGTGACCGCGGCCAGCGAATGGCCGAGGGTGAGTTCGAGCGCGTCCGGGTCGCGGCCGTTCTTCTCGGCCTCCTCCCGCATCAGCGCCACGAGCCCGCGCAGCTCCTCCCCCTTCACGCCGAGCGGCTGGAAGCCGTCGCCGTAGCGGCCCGCGCGCCGCGCGGCGGCCCTGGTGTGGCCGCCGATGTGGATGGGGATCCCGCCGTTCTGGACGGGTTTCGGGTAGCTCATCGCCCCCTCGAACCGGAAGAACTCCCCGTCGTGAGAGGCGCCCCCGGGCGCGGTGCCGGCCCACAGCGCGCGCAGCACCCGGAGCTGCTCGTCGCCGCGCCGGCCGCGCGTCTCGAAGTCGGCGCCGCACGCCTCGATCTCCTCGCGCATCCAGCCCATGCCGACGACGAGCCGCAGCCGCCCGCCCGACAGCGCGTCGACGGTGGCGAGCCGCTTGGCCAGCACCACCGGGTGGTGGTTCGGCAGGACGAGCACGCCGGTGGCGAGGCCGATCCGGCTCGTCCGGCCGGCGAGGAACGCCAGCAGGTCCAGCGGGTCGGGGATGTCGACGTCGTCGGCCAGCTCCATCCGCCCCGACCTGGCGTAGGGGTAGACGCTGCTGTAGCCGCTCGCCACCACCGCGTGCTCGACCGCGCCGACCGACTCGAAACCGCAGGCCTCCGCGTGCCGGGCGTACTCGCCGACCCACGCGGGGTCGGCGGTGACGCCCGCCGCCACCGGCAGCAGGACGGAATACCTCATGCGAGCCCCCTCAGTTCCGGGCGGCGGCGCGCCCGGCGCGGCGGCCGAAGAACGTGCCGTCGCCGAGGGACGTCCCGCTGATGTAGCCCTCGCCGTGGATCCCGGAGGCCGCGCGCCCCGCGGCGTACAGGCCGGGGATCGGCTCACCGGAGTTGTTGCGGACCTCGCCGTCCACGCTGGTGTCCAGGCCGCCCAGGGTGAATCCGCCGGCGCCCGTCCCGGCGCCGTGCTTGCCCGCGCCGAAGAACCCGTCGGCGGGGTCGATCGCCGCGAACGGGCCCTTCAGGGGACGCAGCCACTTGGGGTCCTTGTGGAAGTAGGGGTCCTCGCCCCTCTCCGCGAACCGGTTGTAGGTCTCGACGGTCGCCTCCAGCGAACCGGGCGGCAGGCCGAGGGACTCCTCAAGCTCCGCGATCGTCTCCGCCGCGTGCTTGGGACGGACGCCCCACATGTCGGCCTCGGCGATCTCGTCGTGCCCCGCCTCGTCGATGATCGCCCAGTAGGGTCCGGGCTGGTGCTGGACGGCCTGGTGGCTGAACAGCCCCGGGTAGACGTCCTCGTTGATGAACCGGCGGCCGAGGCCGTCCACGAGCATGCCCCGGCAGACGACGGCGGGGTTGGCGGTGAGCGCGATCTCCACCGCCGCCATGCGGCGCGTCGCGGCGCCGAGCGCGGTCGCCATCCGGATGCCGGACCCGTCGCTGGTGCCGTCGCTGACCTTGTCGTGCCCGAGCAGCACCGGGGCGTGGTCGGCGAGCATCTCCTCGTTGTCGACGAACCCGCCGGAGGTCAGGACGACACCCCGCCGCGCCCGGTAGGCCACCCGGTCGGAGAACTTGCGCGCGACAACGCCGGCGACGCGTCCGGTGTCGTCCACGACGAGGTTCGTGGCGTAGGTGTCCTGATGGGCGGCGGCGCCCGCCTCGACGGCGGCCGCGATCAGCTTCTCCATCAGGATCCCGCCGGCGAACATCGGCGCCTCGGGGCGGTGGCCGCGCGGCACGGGCCGGGCGATCGTGTTGTACGGCCAGGCGTTCTCGCCGAGCCACATCAGGCCGTCCTCGGTGTACGGCATCCAGCCCGGCGCGTCGAACAGGCTCTCCTTGAACGGGACGCCCCGCGCGCGGAACCACTCGAAGTGCTCCACGCTGCCGTCGCAGTACAGCCGCAGCTTCTCCTCGTTCGCGTGCGGGCCGAGCGCCGCCCTGAGGAACGCGAACATGTCGTCGGGCGTGTCGTCGAAGCCGCACGCCTTCTGCACCCGCGTGCCGCCGCCGAGGTACAGCTCCCCGCCCGACTGGGCGGACGTCCCGCCGGGACCGCTCGACCGCTCCAGGACGAGCACGTCCGCGCCCGCCGCCGCGGCCTCGTACGCCGCTGCGGCGCCGGCCGCTCCGAAGCCGACCACCAGCACGTCGCACTCGTGGTCGAACTCCACCTCCGCGGCGCCGACCGGTTCCACCGAGGGCTTCGCCACCGGCGTCAGCCCTTCTTCGGCGGGGTGAAGGCGGCCAGCGGTTCGGAGCCCGACCAGTCGTGGCCCCAGTAGCTGTCCCTGGTGATCTCCTCGGCGGTGTAGTACGCCTCGTCCACGACCATGCCCTCGCAGCCGTACTCGACGTCCCAGCCGCCGGGGGCGCGGACGTAGAACGACACCATCTTGTCGTTGGTGTGGCGGCCCAGCGTGGAGGAGATCGAGAAGCCCCTCCCGGTGACGGTGTCGAGCGCGATGCCGACGGCGTCGAGGGTGTCGACCTCCACCATGAGGTGGACCAGGCCAGGGTCGCCGTCGAACGGTGCGGGGCAGATCGCGAGGCTGTGGTGGCGCTGGTTGACGCCCATGAACCTGACCTTCGCGCCGCCGCCGCCGACCTTCATCGCGCCGCGCGGCAGGAACCCGAGGACCTCGGCGTAGAACGCGGTGGTCTCGGCGAACCTCGGCGTGGGCAGCACGACGTGGCCCATGCCCATGCCGCCGGTGACGAACTTCTGCGCGAAGCCGGTGCGCACCGGGCTGTGGTCGAGCACCGGGCCCCAGAACACCTCGACCGGCGTGCCGCCCGGGTCGGTGAACGCGATGGCCTCCTCGGCGTCGCGCTCCGCCGCCTCCTTGGACGTCAGCTCCGTCACGGCCGTCCCGGACTTCTCGACGGCCTCGCGGACGGCGGCCAGCGCGTACTGGTCGCGGACCTCCCAGCCGACGGCCAGCACCCGGTCGCTGTCGCCGGGCAGCACCCGCAGGCGCGAGCGGCGCTCGTCCATGCGCAGGTACAGGCCGTCCGGGTCCGGTCCGCTCCCCTCGGCGAACCCGAGCCCGTCCAGGGCGAACTCGCGCCAGCGGTCGATGTGCCGGGTCTGGACCTTCAGATACCCCAGCCCTCGGATCTGCGTCACTGTCCTCGGTCCCTTCTGGATAGCCCGCCGCGGCGGGGTGGTCGATGCGCGGCGTGCCGGGCGGTGGAGGCGCCCACGCTCCCGGCACGCCGCGGGTCTGCGGCGCTCAGATCATCGAGCGCATCGGGCCCTGGGGCGGCTCGATGTCCAGCTCCGTCAGGGCGGAGACGTGGTAGACCGAGCCCGGGACGTGGATGGCGTGGGCGAGGCCGACGTGCGCGTCCCGCCAGAACCGCTGGATCGGGTTGTCGTTGCGCATCGCGTTGCCCCCGGACCGGACGACGATCTCGTTCATCGCCTGCACCGCCCGCCACGCCGCGCGGACCTGGGTGCGGCGCCCAGCGGCGCGCTCGGCGAACGTCGGCTCGTGCCCGGCGGCGACCATGTCGTACATGCGCGAGCAGTTGTCGAGCAGCGCGGTGCGGGACGCCTTGATCTCCTCGGCGGCCTCGCTGATCGCGTACAGCACGTACGGGTCGTCCTTGATCTTCGTGCCGGTGATCTGGACGCGGTTGCGCTGGTAGGCCAGGTGGTGGTGCAGCGCGCCCTCGGCGATGCCGATCACCGCGGAGGTGATGCCGAGCGGGAACACGCAGGAGAACGGCATCAGGTAGGACGGGTTGGTCAGCCCCGCCTCGCGCGGCGCCGACCCGTCCACGACCTTGGAGTACTCCAGCGTCCGGTACGTCGGGACGAACGCGTCCTTGACGATGATGTCCTTGCTGCCGGTGCCCTTCAGCCCGGCGACGTCCCAGGAGTCCTCGACGATCTGGTAGTCCGAGCGGGGCAGGATCATGTGCAGCGACCGCGGCGGCAGCGCCATCTTGCCCTCGTCGTCGCCCAGCATCGCGCCGAGGAAGATCCAGTCGCAGTGGTCGGTGCCGGAGGAGAACTGCCAGCGGCCGTTGAAGACGTAGCCGCCGTCCACCGGCCGGGCGATGCCCATCGGCGCGTACGGAGACGCGATCCAGGTGTCGGGGTCCTCGCCCCAGATCTCCTCGCGCACCTTCGGGTCGGCGTAGGCCATCTCCCACGGGTGGACGCCGACGATGCCGGCGATCCAGCCGGTGGAGCCGTCCAGGGAGGCGATCCCCATCACCGTCTCGGCGAACTCGCGCGGGTGGACCTCCAGCCCGCCGTGCGCCTCCGGCTGCAGCAGCCGGATGACGCCCGCGTCGCGCAGGATCCGCGCCGCCTTGTCGTCGAGCCTGCCGAGCGCCTCGTTGGCGGGGCCGAGCTCGCGGATCTGCTCCGCCCTCTCCATGATCGTGTCAAGCACGCGGTTGGCCATCGCCTGTCTCCCGTATGTGTCGTCAGCCGTCGTAAGTGATCTTCAGCCGGTCGGTGACCGGCCTCGCCTGACAGGCGAGGATGAGGCCGTCGGCGAGATCCTGCTCGTCGAGGACCGTGTTGGCGTCCAGGGTGACCTCGCCCTCCAGCGCCACGCAGGCGCACGCCGAGCAGGAGCCCTCCCGGCAGGAGAACGGGGCGTCCACCCCGGCGCGCAGCAGCGCGTCGAGGAGCCGCTCCGACTTCGGCCACGGCACCGTGCGGGTCTCGCCGTCCATCTCGACCTCGATCTCCCCCGCGTCGCCGTCCTCCGCCTGCTCCTCCGGCGCGTCGGGCTCCTCGAACGGGTCGCCCTCAAGGGAGAAGAACCGCTCGACGTGCACCCGCGCACCGAGGGCGGCGAGCGTCTCGGAGACCAGGTCCATGAAGATCTCGGGCCCGCACACGTACGCGGCGCGGCCGGAGTAGGGGCCCGCCAAGGACCGGACGGCGGCGGCCGTCGGCAGCCCCTGCACCGACTCCAGCAGGTGGAGGACGGTGAGCCGGTCCGGGTACCGCTCGGTCAGCTCCCTCAGCTCGTCGGCGAAGATGACCGACCGCTCGTCGCGGTTGGCGTAGAGCAGCGCCACCTTCGCCGAGCCGCCCGCCAGGCACGACTTGAGGATCGACATGACCGGGGTGATGCCGCTGCCGCCCGCGACGAGCAGGAGGTCCTCGTCCAGCGAGGGCGGCGTGAACGTCCCGGCCGGGCGCAGCACCTCCAGGACGTCGCCCGCCGTGACGTTGTCGCAGATCCAGTTGGACCCGAGACCGCCCGCGACCCGCTTCACCGTCACCTTGAGCCGGTCGTCGGTGAGCGGTGAGCTGCACAGCGAGTAGCAGCGCGCGGCCCAGCCCCCCTCGGCCGGCACCCGGACGGTGAGGAACTGCCCGGGACGGTAGGTGAACCGGCCCCGGTCGCCCTCGGCGGGTTCGAGGACGAGCGAGTGGGCGTCGGCCGTCTCGTGGACGACCTCCACCACCCGCGCCTTCAGTGCCGTCATGAGCTTTCCGCGGCCTTCCCGGCGGGCGTGCCCGCGGCGTGCAGGGCCGCGATGTAGCCGAACACGATGGCCGGGCCGATCGTGGCGCCCGGGCCCGCGTACTCGTTGCCCATCACCGACGCCGACGAGTTCCCCGTCACGTACAGGCCCTCGATGACCGAGCCGTCCTCGCGCAGGACGCGGGCGTGCTCGTCGGAGACGAGGCCGCCCTTGGTGCCGAGGTCGCCGACCTCCATCCGGAACGCGTGGTACGGCCCGCCCTCGATCACGTCGAGGTTGGGGTTCTTCAGGTTCGGGTCGCCGTAGTAGCGGTCGTAGGCGGAGTCGCCGCGGCCGAACTCGGGGTCCTTGCCCTCGCGCGCGTACCCGTTGAACGTCTCGACGGTCTCGGTCAGCGCGTCCGCCGGCACGCCGATCTTGCCGGCGAGCTCGGCGAGGGTGTCCGCCTTGAACGCGATGCCGGCCTCGTAGAACGCCTTCGGGATCGGCGCGCCGGGCAGGATCTGCGCGAACGGGTAGCGCGCCCGCGCCTTGGCGTCCATCACGAACCAGCAGGGGACGTGCCCGCCCTCAAGCTGGTCGTGGACGAAGTTGACGTACGGGGCCGACTCGTTGGTGAACCGCTTCCCGTCCTGGGAGACGATGACCGACCTCGGGATGCACCGCTCGGACAGCAGCGGGATCGTCGCCCCCGCCGGGTGCCGGACGGCGGGCATCCACCAGGCGTCGTCCATCAGGTCCAGCGCGGCGCCGACGCCCTCACCGGCGCGGATGCCGTCGCCGGTGTTCTCGCGGGCGCCCATCGCGAAGTCCTCCTGGCCGCCCTTCGGGAGGTACTTGTCGCGCATCTCCTGGTCGTGGTCGAAGCCGCCCGTCGCGAGCAGGACGCCCTTGCGCCCGCGGACGCGCAGCGTCTCGCCGTCCCGCCGGACGACGACGCCGGTGACGCGGCCGTCCTCGACGACCAGCTCGGTCATGGGGGTCTTCAGCCAGAGCGGGACGCCGGCGTCCTTCAGCGCCATCCGCAGCCGCGCGGCGAGCGCCCGGCCGCCCGTCGCCATGTGGCGGCGGCGGACCATGTTGGACGACACGCGCCACGCCGCGACCAGCGACGCGCGCCGGCCCGTCCAGGTGCGCTTGGCCATCGCGAGGTCGTGGTAGTCCTTCGCGGTGATCCACAGGCCGAGCGGGCCCTTCATGCTGTTCGGCCGCTGGTACCGCTCGTCCTCGCCGAGCTTGCGGGTGTCGAACGGCTTGGCCTCGATGGACCGGCCGAGCGGCCGCCCGCCCTCGTACTCGGGGTGGTAGTCGGCGTAGCCCTTCGTCCAGAAGAACCGCATCCACTTGCTCTTGCAGAGCAGCTCCATGGCGGCGGGTCCGTGGTCGACGAACGCGTCCAGCCGCGCCGCCGGGACGCGCCCCTCGGTGAGCCGGTCCAGGTAGGCGCGGATCGACTCGCGGCTGTCGTCGTGGCCGCGGGCCTTCAGCGTCGGGTTGTTGGGGATCCAGATCCCGCCGCCGGAGATCGCGGTGGAGCCGCCGAACTTCTTGCCCTTCTCCACGATCAGCGCCGAGAGCCCGGCGTCGTGCGCGGTCAGCGCGGCGGTCATCCCGCCGCCGCCGCTGCCGACGACGACGAGGTCGTACTCGTGGTCCCAGCCGCTCCCGGGCTCCCTGCCGCCGTCGCTCATTCCTCGTCCTTCCGGGTCAGGAACGCCAGCACGGCGCTCTCCCAGGCGGACTTCTGCTCGATCATCACCCAGTGCCCGCAGTTGGGGAAGATGTTCACCTGGACGTCGGGGATCGTGCGCATCGGCACCAGCACCATGTCGACGGGGCTGACCCGGTCGTCGCGGCCCCAGGTGATGAGGGTCTTGGCCTTGAGCTTGTGGAGCATCGCCCAGTAGGGCGGCTCGTTCGAGGCGGCCATCGCCTTGGCGCGGGCCGCCATCGCCTTCGACCCGTACATGCGTCGGGCGCTGGCGAGGGTGTCGGGGTCGGTGGCCTGCCGCCAGCGCTCCTCGATCATCTCCTCGGTGACGATCCGCGGGTCGTACACCATCGAGTTGAGCCACCGGACGAGGCCCTCGCGGGTCGGGTCGTCGGTGAACTCGGCCAGCAGCCTGATCCCCTCGCCCGGCGCGGGACTGAAGACATTGGTCCCGATCCCGCCGATGGTGACCAGCCGCCCGACGCGGCCCGGATGCCGGATCGCCACCTGCGCCGCGACGATGCCGCCCATGGAGTTGCCGACCACGTCGACCCGGTCGAGGCCGAGGCCGTCCAGGAACCGGACGACGGCGCCGCCGGCGGCCATCATCGGGTGCTCGTCGGTCGGGTCGCTGACCCCGAAGCCGGGGAACTCCAGGACCAGGCAGCGGAAGTGCTCGGCGAACCGGGCGAGGTTGCCGCGGTAGTTGCGCCAGCCGGTGACGCCGGGACCGGAGCCGTGCAGCATCAGCAGCGGCGGGCCCTCACCGGCCTCGTGGTAGCGCAGGACGCCCTGGTCGGTGGCGAGCTCGCGCAACGTCGACTCGTAGGTCAGCTCCGCAGGCATGATCTCCCAGTCCTTCGACGGTGGCTTGTCCGGAACGTAATCGGCGGGGCGGCGCGGTCACGCCGTGGATCCCGATCAGCGGGACGCGGGTCCCAGGGCGGCTCCGCGGGGGCGCGGAAGCACCCGCTTCCACTCATCGGGATCGCGGGGAGTGGCCGCGGCGGAGCGTGCCTACGTTCGAGCCCACCGGCCGCCGCTTGACCGGTGCCGGGTGGGTACCCCTTAGTGGAAATACCGCATAGTTGACCCGACCGACCGCACGCTCGCAGCCCCGAGGTGAACAGATGCCAGCCGAGCCAGCGCTCACCCCCCTGCACGACGCCGATGCGAACGACTGGCAGGCGGACGCCGCCGCGGCGCCGGAGCCGGCGGACTTCCGCAAGGCCATGGCGGAGTTCGCGACGGGCGTCACCGTCATCACCGCCCTGGACGGCGGCGAACCGGTCGGCTTCGCCTGCCAGTCGTTCGCGTCGGTCTCGCTGGACCCTCCGCTCATCCTGTTCTGCGCCGACAAGCGCGGCCGCTCGTGGCCGCGGATCCGCTCGGCGGGGCGGTTCTGCGTGAACGTGCTCGCCGAGGAGCAGCGCGAACTGTGCGAGCGGTTCGGGTCGAGCCGTGGCACCAAGTTCGAGGAGCTGGACTGGGAGGAGTCGCGGTGGGGCGCCCCCCTGCTGCCGGACGTCCTGCTCGCGGTCCACTGCGTCGTGCACGACGTGCACGAGGCCGGCGACCACGAGGTGGTGATCGGGCGGGTCCTCGCGGTGGACCGGCACGAGGTGGTCGACGGCGCGTGGCGGCGTCCGATGGTGTTCTTCCGCAGCCGGTTCGGCGTCGGCGAGCCGGACGCGCCGATCGCCCCCGACCCGTGGGGCATCGGCGACCGGTGGGGCTGGGGCTGAGGTCACTTCGGGCCCGCCGTCACATCGGGTCCGCCCGTCACATCCAGTCGCCGCGGCCGTCGACCGCGAGCAGCCGGTTCATGGTCTCCGGTGACCAGCTGGTCTCCTCGCCGGTCCGGACGGCGCGCCGGGTGCGCCCGCCGGGGCGTCCCGCGCGGGTGCCCGGGGCCGAGCCGGGGAACAGGATCTGCGACGCCTCGCGCGCGGCGGTGACGACCAGCGGCGCGACGTTCTCCAGCGGCGCCCGGATGTCGCCGGCCAGCGAGATGCCCGCGACCGGCCCCTCGGCGCCGCGGATCGCCGCGGCGACGCAGGCGATGCCCGGGTAGGACTCGCCGCGCTCGAACGCCAGGCCGCGGCGCTGCCGGATGCGGTGCAGCTCCTGGTGGAGCGTGCCCAGCTCGCCGATCGTGCGGCTGGTGAACCGGCTGATGCCCGAGCCGAGCAGCGCGTCCACCTGCTCGGGCTCCAGCCAGGCCAGCATCGCCTTGCCGAGCGCGGTGCAGTGCGCCGGGGCGCGGCCGCCGACCCGCGACGGGACGGAGGTGGCGAGCCGCCCGCCGAGCTTGTCCAGGTAGAAGACCTCGGCGCCGTCCAGGACGGCCAGGTGCGCGACGAGCCCGGTGGTGACCTGCAGCTCGTGCAGCAGCGGCGCGGCCGCCTCGCGGATCTTGCCGTGCCCGCCGTCCTGCCCGCCGAGGCCGAGGGCGCGCTGGCCGAGGCCGTAGCCGAACGAGTGGTGCGCGAGCCAGCGCTGCTTGACGAGCTGGTCCAGGATCCGGTGCGCCGTCGAGCGCGGCAGCCGGGTGCGGCGGGCCACGTCCTCCAGGGTCAGCCGGGCGGTCGGTCCGTTGAACGCGTCGAGGATCAGCGTCATCCGCTCGATCATCGACGGCGGCGACTCCCGGCGCGCGTTCGCCGTCGTCATGACGTCCCGCCGCGTCATCGACTCCGGCGCGGTCATGGCCTCCGGCGTCGCTGCCTCCGGCGTCATGGCCTCGGTCATCGCACCTCCCAGAACATGACTGAAATGAATTCTTGTTACCTGGAATGTAGCAACCGCTTGCTCCCAGCGGAAGAGGGGTCGTAAGACCAGGTCAGCCGGAGCATATGAGACCGGGACCGCGCCCCAGGTCGGACCGGAGGCCGTGATAGAACGTTTTTCTGCCAACGAGGGGAGCAGCGATGCGTGTCGGGATCGTCACGCCGGTGGCGGCCCAGCCGCCCGGCCATGCCGCCTGGGAGCGGGACGCGGGCGTCGAGGAGATCGGCCTGATCGCCGCGACCGCCGACCGGCTCGGCTACCACCACCTGACGTGCAGCGAGCACGTAGCCGTCCCGGCGGAGGCCGCCGAGCAGCGCGGCGGCGTCTACTGGGACCCGCTCGCCACCTTCGGCTACCTCGCCGCCCGCACGTCCCGGATCCGGCTCGCCACGCAGGTGCTCGTGCTCGGCTACCACCATCCGCTCGCCATCGCCAAGCGCTACGGCACGCTCGACAGGATCAGCGGCGGGCGGCTCACGCTCGGCCTCGGCGTCGGCAGCCTGGAGGAGGAGTTCGACCTGCTGGGCGCGCCGTTCGCCGGCCGCGGGGCGCGCGCCGACGACGCGCTGGCCGCGCTCCGGGCGTCCCTGTCGCGGCGGACGCCGGAGTACCGCGGCGAGCACTACGCCTACTCGGGGCTGGTGGTGGAGCCGCACGCCGTCCAGGAGCGCGTGCCGCTGTGGATCGGCGGCCGCTCCGGCCGCTCCCTGCGCCGCGCGCTGACCGCCGACGGCTGGGTCCCGTTCGGCCTGCCGCTGCGCACGCTCGCCGGGATGCTCGCGGACGCCGACGTGCCGCCCGGCTTCGACGTGGTGCTCGCGCCGACGCGCCCGCTGGACCCGATCGGCGCGCCGGAAGCGTCCGGGACGGCGCTCGCCCGGCTGCGCGAGGCGGGCGCGACGATCGCCGGCGTCCGGATGGACTCGCGGTCGGCCGCGCACTACTGCGAGCAGCTCGCCGCCCTCCGTGCGCTGGCCGCCGACTACGACCTGGCCTTCGGGGAGGAAGCGTGAGCGTCGAAGCCCGCCTGGCCGCCCTCGAGGAGCGCCTGCGCGCCCTGGAGGACGAGCGCGAGATCACCCGGCTGATCCTGTCGTACGGCCCGCTGGTCGACAGCGGCTGCGCGTCCGAGGTCGCCGCGTTGTGGGAGCCGGACGGCGTCTACGACGTCGACGAGCTGATGATGGCCGGCGGCCCGGAGATCGAGGCGATGGTCCGCTCCGACGGCCACCAGCGTTGGATCTCCGGCGGGTGCGCGCACGTCGTCGGGCCGCCGCACGTGACCGTCTCCGGCGACGAGGCCACCGCCGTCGGCTACACCCTCATGATCGTCAAGCGGCCGGACGGCTTCGTCCTGCGCCGCGCGACCGCCAACCACTGGCGCCTGCGCCGCACCCCGTCCGGCTGGCGCGCCGTCACCCGCACCAACCGCGTCCTCGACGGCCGCGAGGAGTCCCCCGACCTGCTCGCCTCACACTTCCCGGGCGCCGTCCGCCACCGCTGACCGCCCCGGGGGAAGCCGCTTTACCCGCCCGGCGATGACATCATGCAGTAGCATTCCGATTACTTAGAGCAGGGGTTCCGAAGCGCCGCTCGAGCCGTACTCGAGCTTGATCGAACATACTTTCGACAGACCCGGAGAGGTGGCGGGCTTGAGCCGCGGACATACACTGGTCGACGTGACGGCTCCTGCGCCCCTTCGCGGTCCGGCGGCGGCCATCGCCTACCTTCTGGCGTCCGCCCGAGCCCACGGCATGCGCGTGAACCGCACCAAGCTCACCAAGCTCCTCTACCTGGCCGATCTGCGAGCCGTCGAGCACGGCCTGCCGCCGGGCTCCGGCGTGGAGTGGAGATGGCGGCACTACGGGCCGCACAGCCTCCGCCTCAAGGAGATCGAGCGCGACCTGCAAGACGCCGGGCACGTGCAGGTCGAAGGCACCGTCGATCCCTTCACCGGGAACTGCGAGTACACCATCCACCTGATGGACGCCCCGCAGACCGTCGTCGACGCCGCGTTCACCAGGATCGTGGACAGCGTCCTCGACGATTTCGGAGACTGGTCCGCGAGCCAGCTCCGCGACCTCACGTACCAGACGCCCCCCATGCAGGAGGCCGCGAAGCGCGGCAAGCGCGAGGTGCGGCTCGACCTCTCCGGCGGAGCGCCCTTCCCGGACCTCGGCCCAGGGCTCGCCCACCTGCGCGACTGGGCCGCGCGCAACCCCCTCCCCGCGGACGAGCCGGGCGGCACCGACGACCTCGCCGAGGAACTGGACGACCTCGCCGAGCACCGCGCCGACGCCACGCGGCGCTACCTGGACGAGTGATGCCCGGCCCTTACCTGGCCGGCGGCATCTACCTCGTCCCCGACAAGACGCTGCGTCTCATCCCCGAGGAGGGCAGGGAGGTCCACGACGAGCGCCGTCCCGTGGTGGTGGTCACCGGCGGCGAGACCAACGGTGACGCCGACTGGCCCTTCGTCCTCATCTGCCCCGTCTCCGGCTCGACACGGCGCCGCACCCGTTTCGACGTGCAGCTCTCCAAGGGCCAGGGCGGTGCCACCAAGAAGTGCTGGATCCGCGTGCCCGCCGTCCAACCGCTCATGAAGGACGTTCTGGAAGATCGCACGGGCGTCCTGGACGAGGACCTGCTGACCCAGGTCCAGGGACGGCTCGCGCAGTATCTCGGGCTGCTCGGCTGATGCGGGCGGACGTCAGGGCGTGATGCCCATGGTGGAGACGATCCTTTCCGCCAGCTCCCGGTCGCCCTCGGTGCGGACGGTCACGTCGGCGGCGGTGCAGCGGCCGGCGGTCAGCCGGACGTAGGTCTCCCAGTCCATGGCGAGCCGCGCCGACGGGGACTCCGGAACGTCCGACCACGTGCCGCGGCCGTCGTCGCCGACCGTGACGGCGACCTCGAAGTCGGGCGGGCCGGAGATCGCGAAGACGGCGCTCCGGCCGGGGACGCCCTCCGCGGCGCGGGAGGCGATGCGGGGCAGGGCGCGGCTCAGCAGCTCCCAGAAGCACCGCGCCGCCGGGGCGTCGAGGTTGCCGGGACGGCCGACCGCGCGGCGGACGTCCTGCTCGTGCGTCCAGCAGTCCATGGCGCGGAACATCATGAACCGCGTGTAGGGGCCCTGCTTGCCGTCCGGGCACATCAGGACGCGGTCGGGGTCCTCCCCGGCCACCTGCACGAGGCGCCGTTCGAGCGCGCCGGCCAGCTCCGCCGCCACCTGCGGGCCGGGGACGGGACGCCGCGCGTGCACCGCGGCCTCCAGGTAGCGGGCGAAGTCGTTGCGGACGTGGCCGAGCTCCGGCACCTCGACGGGCTGGGCGGGATCGCCGAGCAGGTCGCGCTCCACCCCGACGAGGTGGGCGAACTGGTCCTTGACCGTCCAGCCGGGACATTCGGTGGGGCGGTCCCAGTCGTCCTCGGCGAGCGTCGCGGCGAGCGCGAGAGAGGAACGGATCGTCTGCTCGTAGGCGGCGCAGTTGGCGCGCATCTCGTCGTTCATGTCGGCCCCTCCATCGGCCGCCCGAGCCGCGCGGCCGGGCGTTCGGCGCGTTGCCGACGATGGTGGCACAGGCGGCGTCCCGCCCCGCGTCCGGGTGCGCCACCGGGCGGCGGAACCGGGTATTGCGCGGAGATCATTTATAAGTGATCATGGTCGCGTGGCCACGGCCGACCGGTAACCCAGTTCCCGGGAAAGGACGCCTGTCGTGATTTTCGCTTCAGTGGGGCTGATAATGGTCGGCGTCGTCGGTGTGCTCAACCTGGCGATTCTCCTCACCATGCTCCGGCGGTGGCGGGAACTGGCCGAGACGGGCGGGGTCCCCGCCGCCGGAGCCGCCTCCACCGTCCGGATGATCGATCGGATTCCCGCCTTCTCGGCCCGCGCCCTCGACGGCACCGCCGTGACGGAGCGGACCCTGCTCGGGACCGAGACCCTGGTCGGCTTCTTCTCCCTGACCTGCAAGGCCTGCGCCGACGCCGTGCCCCTCTTCGCCGAGCACGCCGAGCGGCTGCGGGCCACCGGGGGGTCCTCCCTGGCGATCGTCCACGGAGACGGCTCGGCCGGAAGCGACCTGGCCGCGGCGCTGAGCGAGGTGATGGACATCGTGATCGCCGAGGACGCGAAAGCCGAACTGTCACGGCGGTACGGAGCCAAGAATTACCCGACCTACGCTTGGTACAACGCCAACGGAATAGTGACGTCGGCAGGCGCGGGCATCGCCGCCATGCGCACCGAACTGGTCACTTCATAGCGCGCCGGAAAAGCCGCTACCTAATGCCCCGCGGGCCCGGCCCGCCGCGTATCACCCGTTCTCGGCGGTACTCGGCCCGTGCGCGGAAACAGATCCCCCCACCCCAAGGAGGAACCATGCTCCAGAGCGTGACCCGGCGCGTCACCCGCGCCATCGAGGTGCTGCTTCCCGCGGCCGACGCCGACGCCGGCTGCCCGCCGGACTCCTGGATGGAGTACAAGTACATCAACGGCATCTGCTTCGGCCGCACCTGCTCGGTCAGCGGCGACTGCAAGACCCACTGCGGCACCTGGTACAGCTACAGCAGCAACTACTGCTGATGCCCCGCAGGCCGGTATGACACCTGTCTGACGCCGGTGCGGCCGCCCTCGGGCGAGAGCGGCCGCACCGGCCCCGGTGCTACCCGGCCCCGCCTCGGCCCAGCCCTCGTCCAGGAGCCCCCGTGCTGTTCGTATCGTTCGCCTGCCGCCTCACCCTGATGGCGGTGTTGACGCTGGCGGCGGTGGCCAAGCTCCGCACACCGGGCGTCTTCGCCGCCTCACTGGAAGGCCTCGCCTTCGTTCCCGCGCGGCTGCGCCGCCCGCTGGCCGTGCTCGTCCCGGCAGCCGAACTGCTCATCGCGCTGCTGCTGGCCCTGCCCGCCACCGTCACCACCGGCTTCCTCGCCGCCGCGCTGTTCTGCTGCGGCCTGACGGCAGTCCCGGTCCTCGTCGTCGCCCGCGGGCAGAAGGTGGAGTGCGCCTGCTTCGGAGCGGCCAAGGCGCCCATGGACGGCTGGCACATCGCACGCAACGCGGTGCTGCTGGCCGCGGCATGCGCGGGCTCGTCCGTGGCGATGACCCGCGGCGGCGGCGTCCCCGGCGAGGCGCCGGGGATCGCGCTGGCCGCGGTCTCGGCGGGCCTGCTCACCACCCTCACCGTCTTCGTCGACGACATCGCCGCCCTCTTCCGGTCCCCGGTCGCGGCGGGGAACCGCGGCCGGTGAGGCGCCGGAACCGGAAAGGACATCCGTGGAACTCCTCATCGCAGGGCTCGTCCTGGTCGCGGTGCTCACCGCGCTGAACCTCGCGCTCACCGCGGCCGTGGTGCGCCGCTGGCGGGCCGGGCCGGACGCTCCGCCGGGCGCCGGCCACCACGGCCGCTCCGGCGGGGAGCCGGAACTGGGCATCGCGCCCGGCGACCGGATGCCGGAGTTCCGCGCGACCGCCGCCGACGGCGCGACGCTCACCAGGGACGGGCTGGCGGGCCGTCCGGCGCTGATCGCCTTCCTGTCCCTGGACTGCCCCGGCTGCGACGACAGCGTGCCAGGGTTCGCCGAGCACGCGCGCCTGGTCCGGGACGCGGGCGGGCGGGTGCTGGCCACGGTGGTCGGCGCCGACGCGGCCGGCAGCGACCTGGCCGCCCGGCTCGCCGGCGTCGCCGACCACGTGGTGCCCGAGTTCCTCGACGCGCCGCTCGGCGCCGCCTTCGGCGTCCGCTACTACCCCGGCTTCGCGCACTACGGCCCGGACGGGATCGCCACCGCCGCCAGCGTCGGCCTGCGCGGACTGGACGAGCCCCTGCGGCCCTCGACACCGTGAGCGGCGACGACGACGTGACGGGGCCCGGTGTCTCCGTCCTCCGCGGTATGAAGGCGGCCTACGCGCTCGCTTGGCGGGCATGCCCCGGCATGCTGCTCCTCCAGTTCGCCATGGCGGTGACCGGCGGCGCGGCGCCGGTGGCGACCGCCTGGCTGACCAAGGTCGCGCTGGACGAGCTCACCGCCGCGCATCCCCGCATGGGGGCGCTGCTGTGGACGGCGGCCGGCATCGGGGCCGTCGGTGTCGCGACGGCCGCCGCCTCGGCCGTCACCGCCTACGCGCAGGGACGCGCCCGGCGCGCCATCGGCCTGCTCTCCCAGGACCGCCTGTTCGACGCGGTCAACCGGATGAACGGGTTGTCGCGCCTCGAGGAACCGCGCTTCCACGACCGGCTGCGGCTGGCCCAGCAGTCCGCCGAGCACGCCCCCGACCAGCTGGTGCAGATGGGCCTGTCCACCCTGCGGGGCACCCTCGGCATCACCGGGTTCCTGGGCACCCTCGTGGCGATCAACCCGATCATGGCGGGCGCCGCGCTGGTGGCGGCCGCGCCCGCGCTGCTCGCCCACCTGGGGCTGAGCCGGCGGCGGGCCGGGCTGCTCTGGCACGTGAGCCCCGGTCTGCGGCGCAAGCTCTTCTACCAGATGCTGCTGACGGACCTGCAGGCCGCCAAGGAGGTCCGCCTGTTCGGGCTGGGAGGCTTCCTGCACGGCCGGATGCTCACCGAACTGCGCGCGGCCAACGGTGCCGAGGACCGGCTGGAGCGCAGCGTCGTGCGCGTCCAGGTCCTCCTCGCCGCCCTCGGTGCGCTGCTGGCGGCCGGGGGCCTGCTCTGGGCCGTGCACGCCGCGGCCGTCAGGACGATCAGCATCGGCGACGTGTCGGTCTTCATCGCGTCCCTGGCCGGCGTCCAGTCCGGTCTCCTGGCCCTGGTGGAGGGCATCGCCCAGGGGCACCAGTCGGCCCTGGTCTTCAACCACTACATGACGGTGGTCGGGATCGGCGACGACCTGGCCGAGCCCTCGCGGCCCCGCAAGCTCGCCCCGCTGACGCGTTCCATCGAGCTGCGCGATGTGTGGTTCCGCTACAGCGAGGACTCCCCGTGGGTGCTGCGCGGGCTGAACCTGACCGTCCCGCACGGCACCAGCCTGGCCGTGGTCGGCCTCAACGGCGCCGGCAAGAGCACCCTCGTCAAGCTGCTGTGCCGCCTTTACGATCCGGAGCGCGGCGCCGTGCTGTGGGACGGGGTGGACGTCCGCGACGTCCCCGTGGAGCAGTTGCGGCAGCGGATCGGGGCGGTGTTCCAGGACTACATGGACTACGACCTCACCGCCGCCGAGAACATCGGGCTCGGGGACCTGGAGGCGATCGGCGATCCCGACCGGATCCGGGTCGCCGCCGAGCGCGCCGGCGTCCACGAGACCGTCGAGCGGCTGCCGGCCGGCTACCGGACGATGCTGAGCAGGCTGTTCCACGCGGGGGACGAGGACGGCGACGAGGAGGAGGCCGCGCGGACGAGCGGGGTCCGCCTCTCCGGCGGGCAGTGGCAGCGCCTGGCGCTGGCCCGCGGGCTGATGCGCCAGGGCCGCGACCTCATGATCCTGGACGAGCCCAGCTCCGGTCTCGACGCGGTGGCCGAGCGGCAGGTCCACGACCGGCTGCGGGAGATGCGCGCGGGCGCCACGAGCATCCTGGTCTCGCACCGGCTCAGCGCCGTCCGCCAGGCCGACCGGATCGTCGTCGTGCAGGACGGCCGCATCCTGGAGAGCGGGGACCACGCGTCCCTCATCGCGGCCCCCGGCGGGGTCTACGCCCGGCTCTTCCGCAGCCAGGCGGAGGGCTACCAGGAGGACGTGCCCGCCGTGCGGGAGGGCGCGGCCCCGCCCGAGGTGCCGGGAGACGCCGTGCCGCCCGAGGTGCCGGGAGACGCCGTGCCGCCCGCGGTGACCGCCGGATGAGCCGGGCTCTCGGCCGGGCCGTGCTCCCGGCTCTGGTGGCCGGGGCCGCGGCGCTGGCGGCCCGGCACCTGCTGTCCACCGTCACCGTGCGGGGCGGCAGCATGACCCCGACCCTCCACCCCGGTGACGTGCTGCTGGTGCTGCGCCACCGCCGCCGGGCCCGGCCCGGCCGGATCGTGGTCGTCCAGCGGCCCGACCGGCACGCGGGGTGGCGCGGCCCTGCGGCCCCCTCCGGCGGCGCCGGGTGGTACGTCAAGCGGGTCGTCGCGGCGCCCGGGGACCCGGTACCGGCCTGGGTGGCGGGGGACCTGCCCGGCCGCGTGCCGCCGGGCATGCTCGTGCTGCGCGGAGACCACCCCCGCTCGGAGGACTCCAAGCAGTGGGGCCTGTGCCCGGCGGACCGGATGTACGGGGTGGTGCTGATGCGGCTGCGCACCGGCGGGAGGGTCGGCTAGCGAACGCGGTCTCGGCCGGAGTGCCGGCCGGGGCGCCCCGCCGACCTGGCCTGGAGCACCGGCCCGCCGGGGCGCCCTCGAAGGAATCCTCGAGTTGCCCGCGTCAGGCGTTGAGGGCGGCGCCGATGACGGCGGCGTAGGCGGCCTCTCCCTGCGCGTTCGGGTGGAGGGGCGCGGCGGAGTGGACGGGGACGTAGCCCTCGACCCAGCGGGCGGACGCCGACTGGCAGGCGTCATGGCCGGCGCTGGGCGTGACCAGGTCGATGTAGGTGCCGCCGTGGGCGGTCGTCTGCTGGCGGATCACATCGTTCATGGCGTTCACGGAGCCCTGGAGGAAGTTGGCGTCCGTGGGCAGCACCGGCTGGACGGGCCAGCAGCCGTTCCGCTTGATGTAGAGGCCGTAGCCGGTGACGACGATCCGGGCCTGCGGGGAGCGGGCGCGGATGCCGTCCAGGACGGCGGAGAGCTTCGGGCCGAGGTCGCTGGTGCGCTGGGCCACCTCGTCCTCGAACTTGCCCTTGCACGGGGTGGCGGTGGGGTCGAGGGTGGCGCAGTCCTGGGCGATGCCGACGAGGCCGACGTCGTTGCCGCCGATGGTGAGGGTGACCAGTGCGGTGGACGCGGTGAGCGCGTCGAACTGCGGCGGGACGGTCCCGGTGTCGACGCCGCCGACGCTCGTGCTCTGCGACTGCGTCATGTGGGTGGTCTTGGCGCCACTGCAGGTGACGTCCCGGAGGCTCGCGCCGATCTTGGACGCCAGTTCGTGCGCGTAGTTGTGGGTGGAGCGCCCGCAGCCGATCGGACCGGTGATGTCGGGGATGAGCGGGCCGGAGGCCATCGAGTCGCCGAGCGCGACGTACTCCACCGCGGCCGCCGACGCGGGCACGGCCGTCCCGCCGAGAGCCGCCCCCGCCAGAACGAGCGCGCCCGCCGCGCTCCTGACGACCCGGCCCTTGCGGGCCCTGCCTTCGACGACCAGGCCCTTGCCGGCCCTGCCTCTGGGGACCACGCCAGTGAACGGACGGCCGTTGAACAGACGCTTCATGAGCTGACTCCCGGCGCCATGGACGATGTCGCCGTGATCGTCCAGAATCTGGACACGCCGTTCAACTGGCGTGAAAACAGACTCTTTCGGGAGCCGTTGTGACGCGGGACAAGATGCCGGCGCTGCGGGTGGCCGGCCGGCCGATGGCGGCCCATCTGCGGGTCCGCGCGCCGCTGCTGACCCGCCGCGTCGTGGCGCGGCTGCTCGCCGAGCTACCGGTCTACGCCGAGCTTCCGCAGGAGGAGGTCGCCGGGGACATCGCCGGGATCGTCCAGCACAGCCTGCGGCAGTTCGCGGACGTCCTGGAGCGGCGCCGGCCCGCCCGCGCCGCCGACTTCGCCCGGCAGCGCGACTCGGCGGCGCTGCGGGCCGAGGAGGGCGTGCCGCTGGACGCGATCCTCGCCGCGTACCAGATCGGCGCGGCCATGGCGTGGGAGGAGCTGACCGCCGGGGCGGAGCCCGCCGACCTGCCCGCCTTCCAGGAGGCGCTCGGCTACTTCCTGGACTTCCAGCGGCTGCTGACCTCGGCCGTCAGCGCCGCCTACCTGGAGGTGCGGCAGATCCTCGACAGCCAGGAGCACGGAGGCCGGCACGCCCTGATGACCGCGCTGCTGGCAGGGGAGACCCAGGGGCACCGACCGGCGCCCCGGTACGCGGTCCTGACGCTGGCGTTCGCCCCGCATCCGGACGAGTCCGGCTCCGGCCAGCGCGCCCGCATCGCCGCCCGCCGCAAGATCCGCCGCGTCCGGACCGCGCTGGACGCCGTCGCCGACGAGCCCGCCCTCACCGCCCTGGACGCGTCCGGCGGGACGGCCCTGCTCCCCTTCTCCGCGGGCTGGGAGGCGCTCGACGACCTGGTCTCGGGCGCGGCGAAGGCGGCCGACATCGACGTCACGGCCGCGGCGGAGATCACCGGTCCGGCCGGCGTCCCGGCCGCCGTCGCCCAGACCGCGGAGATCATGGACCTGGTCCGCCGCGCGGGCCGCCCACCCGGCCTGTACCGGCTCGCCGACGTGCTGCTGGACTACCAGCTGAGCCGGCCGAGCGGCGCGCTCGCCGCGCTCGCCGCCCTGCTGGCGCCCCTGGAGCGCAGGCCCGACCTGCTGAGCACGCTGGAGCGCTATCTGGCGTTCGACCTGGACCGCAGGGCGACCGGGGCGGCCCTGCACGTCCATCCGAACACGGTCGCCTACCGCGTCCGCCGCATCAGCGTCCTCACCGGCCTGGACCCCGCCCGCCCCGGCGACCTGCAACTGCTGAACGCCGCCCTGGTGGCCCGCCGCTCGCTGGGCGAGCCGCCTCGGCGGCGATGATCCTGAACCGTGATCCCATGATCACGAAATGCGTGCCGGGCACGCCCGTGAGCCGGGGGTGCGTCAGGCGTGCTCGGTGCGGAGGTGGTGCTTGAGCGTCGAAAGCTCGAGGTGCGGCTCGTGGCAGCGGTCGCACGCCCAGATGCCGCTGGGCACGGTGATGCCGCGCGCACGCGCGTCCTCGCGCGCGCACAGCAGGTTGTATGACTGGACGAGGCGCCGCCACGTCCGCCGGACCGCCGTTGACATTCCCGCTCCCCCTCCGAGCCGGTTCGTGCTCTTTGGCTCAGCATAGGGTAACGGGAATGTCAAGGCGAAACGCCGGACATCACTGCCCGATCTTCACGCCCGGTTCGCCCTGCCGGTACTCCAGGGGCCGGACCGCCCGGCCGCCGGGCAGGTTGGCGCCCTTGCGGATCTTGCCGGTGGGCAGGATCGTCCGTCCGAAGCTGTTCTCGAACATCAGCGAGGCGGCTCCGTACAGGGCGATCACCGCGGCCGCGACGAACAGCCAGCCGCCGACGTCCAGCGGCCATGTCGAGCCCGCCCAGAATCCGGCGGCGGTGAAGCCCGCGGCGACTCCCATGCAGGCCCACACCAGGGCGATCACCAGATTCTCGCCGAGCGCGGCGAGCGCGCCCAGGCCGCTGATCACGGCGAGCGGGACGAACCAGAACGCGAAGCCCGCATAGGTCGCGCCCAGGACGGGCGCCAGGGCCACAGGCGCCGCGCCGATGGCGACCAGCAGGAACAGCAGGCTCCAGCCGATGAAGAACGCGCCCCACATCCCGTGCATCGCCGTGGCGATGCCGTCGCGGGCACGGTAGCCCCACAGGCCGGCCAGCAGCTGCGCGATGCCGCCGAAGGTCAGCACCAGCGGCCACAGGATGAGCGGGGTTCCGACTCCGCCGTACCAGCCGGCCTGCCAGGCGCCCACCATCATGGTCGCGGCGGCGAGCCCGAACAGGCCGAGGATCGACGGGGCCGCGATGGGCTGCAGGAAGACGCGGGTGCGGTCCTCCCAGAGCGCGTGCTCGCCGGGCTGGTCGGCGCCCCTGCCGGGCGCCATCGCCGCGCCCTGCGGCTGTGCTGCCGCGCCGTAGCCCGGTGCGGCCCCGCCGTACCCGGGCGTGGCCGCGCCCTCCGCGGGCATCGCCGATCCGGTGTGCTCGCCGGGCGTCGGCGCGGATTGTTGCTCTCTACGCCTTGCCATGAGATCCCCCTCTGAATCGGAGAGCTGTAAACCCCTCCTAACCGTGTTCTAGCAGGTCAAACGGCATATAACCGTTTCCTGAAGAGGTTCGCATTTGCCCGGGTTGTCCTTTGCCGCGCGGTGACGCGGGCATGGTCGTCCGGTGGTTCAGGGGCCCCGGTGGCGCGGGCGGGCGGCGCCCGGGCGGTCCGGCGGTCCGGCGGCTCAGCGGCGCGGCGGGCAGTGGATCTCCAGGCCCGGGGAGGCGTTCCACCCGATCAGGCTGAAGAGCCGCTCGATGTGCGGGGGGACCCCGTGCAGGACGAGCAGGCCGCCGCGGTCGTGCAGGGCGCCGGCGGCCTCGGTGAAGGCGCGCAGGCCGGCCACGTCCATGAACTCCACGCCCGTCAGGTCGGCGTGGACGTCGCCGGGCACGCGCTCCTGGACGGCGCGCAGAGCGCGCGTGACGGCGGCGGTGTTGGACACGTCGACCTCACCCGTGATCAGCACCCGGGGCAGGCCCGACGCGGCCGTGATGCGCAGCAGCGCGGAGTCGTGCTCGACGATGTCGTAGTGGGGGCCCTCCCGCGCGCCGGGATCCGGGCCGCCCTCGCCGCCGGTGATCCGCCAGACCGTCATCCGCTCCTCACCCTCAACGGGGCGCCGCCGCTACCGTGCGCGGCCCCGTATATGCAAGGCTCTCACCTGTCGGGACCATCTGGCCCCCACCAGAGCGGAAAACCACGATCGGAAGCCATTTCATGGACGAGAAGGCGATCCTGGAACGTATCAACGACTTCATCGAGGAGGAGCACGCGCTTCGCCAGTCGCACGAGCGGGCCGAGACCTCCAACGCCGAGGCCCAGGGACGGCTGCGGGATCTGGAGGTGGCCCTCGACCAGTGCTGGGACCTGCTGCGGCAGCGGCGCGCCCGACTCGCGGCGGGACAGAACCCGGAGGACACCGCGGTCCGTCCCGCCGCCGAGGTGGAGGGCTATCAGCAATAGCCCCCCACGGCCCCTTACGGGACCATCCAGCCGAGCACGGCGGTGGACTGCAGGCCGGACAGCAGGCACATCCCGGCGAGGAACAGCAGGCTCCACAGCACGACGCGGCGGAAGATGTCGCCCTCGCGCCCGTCCAGGCCGACGGCCGCGGCGGCGATGGCGAGGTTCTGCGGCGACACCATCTTGCCGAGGACGCCCCCCGAACTGTTGGTCGCCGCCATGAGGACCGTCGACAGGTCGGCCTTGTTCGCCGCGGTGACCTGGAGTGCGCCGAACAGCGAGTTGGACGAGGTGTCCGATCCGGTGACGGCGGTACCGAGCCAGCCGAGGATCGGCGACAGCAGCGCGAAGGCGCCGCCCGCCCCGGCCATCCACGTGCCGAGCGTCACGGTCTGCCCGGAGGCGTTCATCACGAACGCCAGGGCCAGGACCGCCATGACGGTGATGATCGCCCACCGGAGCTGGACGAGGGTCGTCCAGTAGGCGCGCAGGGCCGTGCCGAAGCCGACGCCGAGCGCGGCCATGGTGATCAGACCGGCGACGAGCATCTGCGTGCCGGGCGTGGTCAGGTAGTTGAAGTTGAAGGTCGGCAGGGCCAGCGGCTTGCCGGACGGGCTGGTCAGGTGCAGGCCCGGCCAGGAGAACGTCCGCGTCGCCCGGTCCAGGAGGTCCTTGACCGGCCCGATCTGGCAGACGACGAACACCGCGATGATGATCGCGTAGGGGGCGTAGGCGCGGGCGACCTCGGCGCGCGAGTCCCCGCCGTGCCCGCCCCGTCCCCCGCCCTGCCCCTCGACGCGGGCGGCGAACTCGGGGGTCGGCTCGTCCGCCGCGCCGCCGGCGACCGGGGCGGGCTTCGCCGGCGCCGCGGACGGGCGCAGCCGGACGGCGAGGACGACGGCGGCGGCCGACACCAGCGACGCCACGACGTCGGCGAGCGGCACCGAGATGAAGTTCGCGGTGACGTACTGGGCGGCGCCGAACGCGGCGCCGCACAGCAGGGCGACGGGCCAGGTCTCGCGCAGGCCGCGCCGCCCGTCCACGATGGCGACGAGGACGAGCGGGACGAACAGCGCGAGGATCGGGGTCTGCCGCCCGACCATGGCGCCGAGCGTGTCGCTGGACTCGCCGGTGACCTTGCCGAGCGTGAGGATCGGCGTCGCCATCGCGCCGAACGCGACGGGCGCGGTGTTGGCGGTGAGGGCGAGGACGGCGGCCTTGAGCGGCTGGAAGCCGAGCGCGATCAGCATCACGGAGGTGACCGCGACCGGCGTGCCGAACCCGGCCAGCGCCTCCAGCAGCGCGCCGAACGAGAACGCGATCAGCACCGCCTGGAGCCGGCTGTCGTCGCTGACCTGCGCGAACGACCGGCGTAGCACGTCGAAGTGGCCGGTGGTGACGGTGATGTTGTAGACCCAGAGCGCGTTGATGACGATCCACAGGATCGGGTAGAAGCCGAACGCGGCGCCTTCGGAGCCGGCGAGGAGCGCCTGGTCGGCGGGCATGCCGTACGTCCAGACGGCGACGGCGAGCGAGACGGCCAGCGCGATCAGGGACGCGAGCCACGCGCGCATGCGGACGCCGCCGAGCAGCACGAACAGCACGGCCAGCGGCAGCGCGGCGACCAGGGAGCTCCAGCCGAGCGAGTCGGCGACGGGATCGAGGACCTGCTGGTACACGGCGATCACCTCGCGGGTTGGCGGTGGCCCCCGAGTACGTCTTCTCTACCCGCCCCGGTGACGGAGATCACCTTGATAGTGAACTTTTCAACCGGTCAGAGCTCCTGAAGGATCCGGGCGGGGGTGAGGGGCAGGTCGCGGAAGCGGACGCCGGTCGCGTGGTGGACGGCGTTGCCCACGGCCGCCGCCGCGCCGACGATGCCGATCTCGCCGATGCCCTTGGCGCCCATCGGGTTCAGGTGGGGGTCGGACTCCTCCACCCACACCGCGTCGATGTCGCGGACGTCGGCGCAGGCCGGGACGTGGTACTGGGCCAGGTCGCGGTTCAGGTAGTCGCCGAACTCCCGGTCCATGACGCTCTGCTCCATCAGCGCCATGCCGATGCCCATGGTCATCCCGCCGATGAACTGGGACCGGGCCGTCGTGGGGTTGATGATCCGTCCGGCGGCGAACACGCCGAGCATCCGGCGGACGCGGACCTCGCCGGTGTCGGCGTCCACCTCCACCTCGGCGAACTGCGCGCCGAACGCGTGCCGGGCGTACTCCTCCCGCCCCTTCAGCTCCTCGCCCGTGTCGGCGGACGCCTCGATCCCCTCGGGCGGGACCTCGCCGTCCAGCTCGCCGAGCAGCGCCTCGCAGGCGCGGACGACGGCCGTGCCCCAGCCGGCCGTCCCGCCGGAGCCGCCCGCCACCGACGCCCTGGGGAACGAACTGTCGCCGATTTCGACCCTGACGTTGCCGAGGTCCTCCTTGAGCGTCTCGGCGGCGATCAGGGCCAGGGCGGTGCGGGCGCCGGTGCCGATGTCGGCCGCGGCGATCCGGACGGTGAACGTCCCGTCGGGCTCGGCGCGCGCCAGGGCCCGGTTGGGTCGCTGGTAGGCGGGATAGGTGGAAGAGGCGACGCCCATGCCGACGAGCTTGCGGCCCTCCCGGCGGGCGCCCGGCCGGGGGTCGCGCGCCGCCCATCCGAAGCGCTCGGCGCCCTCCCGGAGGCAGGCGACGAGGTTGCGCGAGCTGAACGGCAGCCCGCTCTCCGGGTCGCGGTCGGTGTCGTTGCGCACGCGGAGTTCGACCGGGTCGACGCCCGCGGCGACGGCCAGTTCGTCCATCGCGGTCTCAAGGGCGTACATGCCCGGCGTCTCACCCGGGGCGCGCATCCAGGACGGGGTGGGGACGTCCAGGGCCACCACACGGTGCGCCGTACGGCGGTGCGGGGCCTGGTACATCATGCGGGTGGGCGTCGCGGTCTGCTCGGCGAACTCCTTGACGGTCGAGGTCTGCTCGGCCGCCTCGTGGATGATCGCGTTGAGCCGCCCGTCCTCGCCGGCGCCGAGCCGGACGCGCTGGACGGTCGGGGTCCGGTAGCCGGTGGTGGCGAACATCTGCTGGCGCGGGACGGCGAACTTGACCGGGCGTCCGGCGGCGCGGGCGGCCATCGCGGCCAGGACGACGTTCGGCCTCGGCGTTCCCTTGGAGCCGAACCCGCCGCCGACGTGGGGCGACACGACCCGCACCTGGGAGGGGTCGAGCCCGAGGACCTTCGCGATCATGGACTGGACGGTCGACGCGCCCTGGTTCGAGTCGTGGAGCGTGAGGGACCCGTCCGCGTTCCACTGGGCGATCGTCGCGTGCGGCTCCATCGGGTTGTTGTGCTCGGCCGGCGTCGTGTAGACGGCGTCCACCCGCACGGCCGAGTTCGCGAACGCCTCGTCGGGCTCGCCCTGCTCGGTGTCCGCCGGGAACACCGGGTTCACCTTGTCCGGCTTGTAGAGGCCCTTGTGGTCGGCGACGAGCCGCACGTCCGGCGCCTCCTCGGTGTACTCGACGCGCAGGAGGCGCGCCGCCTCCCGGGCGGTCTCCAGGGTCTCCGCGACCACGGCGGCGACGAACTGGCCGCGGTAGGAGACCGTCCGCGACTGGAACAGGGCCAGTTCGCCGTCCGAGGTGTCGCTGAGCTCGGGGGCGTTCTCGCAGGACAGGACGGCGAGCACGCCGGGCAGCTTCAGCGCGGCCTCCGCGTCGACCGACTCGATCCGGCCCTTGGCCACGCTCGCCTGGACGGCGGCGGCGTACGCGGCGTTCTCCACGGGGTACTCGAACGCGTACCGCGCCGTCCCGGTGACCTTCTCGCGGCTCTCCAGCCGGTCGGTCATGAGTCCTCCCCCAGCTCGGTCAGCGTCCGGACGATCAGGTTGCGGGCCAGCGGCACCTTGTAGGCGTTGTCGCGCAGCGGCTCGGCGGCCTCCAGTTCGGCCTCGGCGGCGCGCAGGAGCGACTCCTCCGTGGGCTCGGCGCCGCGCAGGGCCTCCTCGGCGCGGCGCGCCCGCCACGGCTTGTGGGCGACGCCGCCGAGGGCCAGCCGGACGTCCCGGATCCGGCCGTCGGCGACGTCCAGGGCCGCCGCGACGGAGACCAGCGCGAACGCGAACGACGCGCGCTCGCGGACCTTGCGGTAGCGGGACGGCATGCCCAGCGCGGGAACCTCCACGGCCGTGATGAGGTCGCCCGGTTCGAGCGTGGTGTCGCGCTGCGGGTCGTCACCGGGCAGCCTGTGCAGGTCTTCGAAGGGGATGGTCCTCTCCCCGCCGCGCCCCTGGACGCGCACGGACGCGTCCAGGGCCGCCAGGGCCACGGCCATGTCGGAGGGGTGCGTCGCCACGCAGGCGTCCGAGTGGCCGAGGATCGCCAGGTTGTGGTGCTCGCCCTCACGCGCCGGACACCCGCTGCCAGGGTCGCGCTTGTTGCAGGGCTTGGAGGCGTCCT
The DNA here is from genome assembly GCF_040492135.1 of Actinomadura sp. NPDC000600. Classification (NCBI taxonomy): domain Bacteria; kingdom Bacillati; phylum Actinomycetota; class Actinomycetes; order Streptosporangiales; family Thermomonosporaceae; genus Actinomadura; species Actinomadura sp. NPDC000600. Next base: position 495,128 of record NZ_JBEUPD010000001.1, on the reverse strand, counting down.
GGAAGTAGGAGCAGCGGGTCCGCTGGAGCAGGTTGCCGCCGACGGTGGCGAGGTTGCGGATCTGGCCGGACGCCCCCGCGAGCACGGCCTGCGCCAGGACGGGATGCCCTTCGCGCACGGTCCGGTCGGCGGAGAGGGCGCTGTTCGTCACCGCCGCGCCCACGACGAGGCCGCCGTCCGGCCGCAGTTCGATCCGGTCGTAGGGGAGATGCGCGACGTCGACGAGCCTGGTGGGCTCCTCCACACCGAGACGCATCAGGTCCACGAGGTTGGTTCCGCCCCCAAGGTAGACGGCTCCGTCGTGGTGGCGCCGGAGGGCGTCCTCGGCGCTGGTGGCGCGCTCGTAAGTGAAGGGCCTCATGCCTCGGCCGCCTCCGTGCGCTGGGAGGCCTGCTTGAGTGCCGCGACTATGCCGACGTAGGCGCCGCACCGGCACAGGTTGCCGCTCATGCGCTCGCGTATCTCGTCGTCGTCCAGGACGGGGTCGGTCCCGAGGTCCGGGGTCACGGCGCTGGGCCAGCCGCGTTCGGCCTCGTCCAGCATTCCCGTGGCGGAGCAGAGCTGGCCGGGGGTGCAGTACCCGCACTGGAAGGCGTCGTTCTCGATGAACGCCTTCTGGACGGGACTGAGTTCTCCGTCCAGCGCCAGACCCTCGACCGTGACGACGTCCGCTCCGTCATGAGCGACGGCCAGCGCCAGGCACCCGTTCGCCCGGCGCCCGTCGAGCATGATGGTGCAGGCTCCGCACTGGCCGTGGTCGCAGCCCTTCTTCGACCCCGTCAAGCCGAGATCCTCGCGCAGGACGTCCAGGAGGGACGCTCGTGTGTCGACGTCGAGACGGTGCTCCGTCCCGTTAACGACCAGGGTGATGCCGGCGTGCACCGGGGAGGCTTCGCTTTCCATGCGGGGTGCCTACCCCGGATCTCCCCCTCGGTCACAGAAGATCGGGGCGGCGTCCCGGCGCCCTCAGTCGGATTCGGTGAGGATCTCCACGACCTGCCGCGCCGTATCGGTCGGCAGCGGCGCCGGCAGCCCCTTCCACTTGCGGGACGCCGCCACCGCCGCGGCGCCCGCGCCGCCCCCGTACACGGCGGCGGTGATGAACGACGCCAGCTCGGGCGGCAGCTTCTTCTCCAGAAGCAGCACGTTCATCCGGTAGGTGGCGGCGGTGGCCATGACGCCGAACGCCCCGGCCACGGCCCCCAGCCGCAGCGCCGGGATGCGCTGCCTGGCCTTATCGATCATTTCCTGCTGCGCCGCCTCGACCACACGCCGGGCGAGCACGAGGTTCTGCTCCAGCGGTTCGGCGGCCGCGGCGGGTTTGCGCGACTCCGACATGACCTCGGCTTACCCGTCTGAGGGGAGGAGATTCCGGCAAGCATGATGTCACTTTCCGTGACTTTGACGGTGCTGTAAGTTGCCGGAACGGACCCGACAGAGAGGCCGGTTCATGCAACCCTTCGAGCTGCCCGACTTCTACGTCCCGTACCCCGCCCGGCTCAACCCGCATCTGGAGGGCGCGCGTCGGCACACCACGGCGTGGGCGCGGGAGATGAGGATGCTGGACGGCCACCGCGACCCCGGCACCCCCGACATCTGGGACGAGCGCGCACTCGAAGCGATGGACTACGCCCTGCTCTGCGCCTACACGCACCCCGACTGCGCCGCCCCCGAGCTCGACCTCGTCACCGACTGGTACGTCTGGGTCTTCTACTTCGACGACCACTTCCTGGAGGTCTTCAAGAAGCCGCAGGACCAGGAGGGCGCCCGCGCCTACCTCGACCGGCTGCCGGCGTTCATGTCGCTCGACCCGCCCGAACCGGTGAACGCCGTCGAGCGCGGCCTCGCCGACCTGTGGGCGCGCACCGTCCCGGCGCGGTCGGACGCCTGGCGCCGCCGCTTCTCCCTGAGCACCCTGAACCTGCTGCGCGAGTCGCTGTGGGAGCTGTCCAACATCCGCGGGGGGCGCGTCCCGAACCCGGTCGAGTACATCGAGATGCGGCGCAAGGTCGGCGGCGCGCCCTGGTCGGCCGACCTCGCCGAGCACGCCGCGGGCGTCGAGATCCCCGAACGCGTGGTGGGGACGCGGCCGCTGCGCGTGCTGAAGGACGCGTTCGCCGACGGCGTCCACCTGCGCAACGACATCTTCTCCTACCAGCGCGAGACCGAGTCCGAGGGCGAGGTCAACAACTCGGTCCTGGTGATGGAGCGCTTCCTGTCGGTGGCGCCGCAGGTCGCCGCGGACACCGTCAACGACCTGCTGACCTCGCGGCTGCGCCAGTTCGAGAACACCGCGGTCACCGAGCTGCCGCACATCTTCGAGGACCACGCCCTCGACCCCGCCGAGCGGGCGGGCGTGGCCGCCTACGTGAAGGCCCTCCAGGACTGGCAGTCCGGCGGCCACGAATGGCACCTGCGGTCCAGCCGGTACATGAACGACAGGTCGCTCGGCATGTCCGCCGCCCGCATCCCCGCTCTGCTGAGGTCGGCCCGGATCAGCCTCCCGCACGTCCCGTTCCAGAGGGTGGGGCGCACGCCGCTGCCCGAGTTCGACATCCCCTACCGGGCCCGCGTGAACCCGCACAGCGAGCGCGCCGGGCGCAACCTCCTCGTCTGGGCGCGGGAGATGGGCATGTTCTCTCCCCATCCCCGCACGCCCGTCCCGGTGTGGAACCCCGACCGGCTCTCGGGGATGGCGCTGGAGGTCTGCGCCGCGTCCCTCGCGCCGGACGCCGATCCGGAGGCGCTCGACCTCGCCGTCCAGTGGCTCGCCTGCGGCACCTTCGGCGACGACTTCTTCCCCGCCGTCTTCAACCGCGACCGCGACATGGCGGGCGCGAAGGCCTTCAACGCCCGCGTCCCCCGGTTCCTGCCGCTGGACCGCGGGCCCGTCCCGACTCCGGAGAACCCGTTCGAGGCCGCGCTGGCCGACCTGTGGCTGCGCACCGCCGGGCCCATGGACGACGCCGGCCGCCGCGAGTTCCGCGCGTCCGTCGAGCACATGGTCGAGAGCTGGCTGTGGGAGCTGAACAACCACCTCCAGGCGCGCATCCCCGACCCCGTCGACTACGTCGAGATGCGGCGGCACACGTTCGGCTCCGAGCTGACGATGAGCCTGGCGCGCATCGGGCGCGGCAAGGAGATCCCCGCGCACGTCTTCGAGACCCGCACCCTGCGCGAGATCGACGCCTCCGCCATGGACGTCGCGTGCCTGCTGAACGACTGCTTCTCCTACCAGAAGGAGATCGAGTACGAGGGTGAGCTGAACAACGGCGTCCTCGCCGTCGAGAACTTCTTCGGCATCGGCCGCGACGAGGCGCTGCCCGTCGTCAACGACCTCATCACCTCGCGCCGCCGCCAGTTCGAGCACCTGGCCGGGAGCGAGCTCCCCGCGCTGTGCGACGAGCTCGACCTGGACGACACCGCCCGCGCCGCCCTTTCCGCGTACGTCGAGGAGCTGCGCGACTGGATGGCCGGCATCCTCGAGTGGCACCGCGAGACCGACCGCTACGACGAGCGCGAGCCCGTCTTCCACCTTCCCCGGCCCTCCGGCCTCGGGACGTCGGCCCTCCACCTGTTCACTCGCGCCTCACACTGAGGCGGACTTTCAGGCCGCTTTGTTAGGCCCTTCCCCAGGTCATCCCGCACATCACCGCCCCGGGTCCCCGCACCGGGGCGGTGGTCTGCGGGGTGAAGCGAAATGCTGTGTCATGTGCGGACATGTGCCCTGCGTCCGGCCAGAACGCCGCGACGAGAGGAGAGGGCTTGCCATCCCCATTGCAGGCATCGCACCCGCCCGACGACAGGCGGCGCCGTTTCGAAGACATCTACGCGGCCAACCGCGCCCGGATCCTCGGGTACGCGCTGCGCCGCACCAGCGACCCGCAGGACGCCGCCGACGTCCTGGCGGAGACGTTCCTGACGGCCTGGCGGCGGCTCGACGACGTCCCGCCGGGTGACCAGGCCCGGCTGTGGCTGTACGGAGTGGCGCGGCGCGTCCTGGCCAACCACCACCGCGGCGAGCGCCGCCGGTCCGCGCTGGCCGCCGACCTCGGCGCCCGGCTGCGCGACGGCCTGGGCGTGCAGGACGCGTCCGGCGACGACCTGACCCGCGTGGGCGCCGCGTTCCGGAGCCTCTCCGAGGCCGACCGCGAGCTGCTCTCCCTGATCGGCTGGGAGGGGCTCGGCCACGCCGAGGCCGCGACCGTCCTCGGCTGCTCCCGCAACGCGCTGCGGATCCGCCTGCACCGCGCCCGCCGCCGGTTCGCCCGCGCCCTGGCCCGCATGGACGCGGACGTTCCCACCTCCCTGCCCGCCACGACGCTTCCTCCCAAGGTGCGGATCCCGAACGGAGACACCCCATGAACCGCGACATCGACCCCCTGATCGGCGGACTCGCCTCCGTCACCGACCGCCAGGCCGCAGACCTCCTGCCGGAGGACGCGGCCGCCGCCCTCGCCGACCGCATCACCGCCACCGCGGTCCCCTCGGCCGCCCCGCGCAAGCGGCGCTCGCCGATCACGTTCGTCGGCGTTCCGCTCGCGGCGGCCGGTCTCGCCTGCGCGGCCGTGTCGGCGGTCGTGGTGACCCACGACGGCGGCTCCGGCGGAGCCCCGGCCGTCACGCCGTCGAGCCCGCGCGTCCAACTGGCCGCGGCCCTGGCCTTCACCCGGAAGGGCGACTACATCGACGTGCGGGTCCGCGACCCGCTGGCCGACCCGAAGCGCTACAAGGAGGAGTTCGCCGCCCGCGGCCTCAACGTGACGCTGTCGATGGTGCCGGCCTCCCCGTCCATCGTCGGCACGGTCGTCATGGAGGAGGCCAGCGACAACACCGACGAGCGGGACTTCAGAACGATCATCTCCAAGGGCGAGTGCGAGACCGGCGGCGGGGGCGACATGTGCCCGGTCGGCGTCCGGATCCGTATCGGCTACAAGGGCGCCGCCACCGTCGTCTTCGGACGGGAGGCCCGCCCGGGCGAGAAGTACAACAGCAGCGGGCCCGTGACCGCCCCGGGCGAGGTCATGCATGGCATGACCTACCGCCGGCACCACGTGGGCGAGGTGCTCGCCGCCCTGCGCAAGCGCCACGTCACCGTCCCCGAGTACCGCGTCATGGAGGGGAACATCAGCATGGTCCGGAAGCCCGGCCAGATCCCGCCCAACTGGTACGTCCACGGCGCGAGCCCTTGGGCCAAGAACCAGGTCCTCCTCTTCGTGGGTCCCAAGCCCACCGAGGAGATGTCGAGCCAGCCGCCCGCGCCGGCGCCCGCCTCCCCCACCCCCACGGCGACCCCGTAAGGAAGGCCGGACCGCCCCCTCGCCGGGGCGGTCCGCGCTCCCTTCCCAGGCTCTTATGGCCTCTTCCCCGCGGTCTCACCCGCTGACGGGGGCGGCGGACCGTGCTCCGGGGTCAGAGCCCGTCCATGCCGCGGGGGCGCCGCCCCCGTCCGCGGTCCGCGCCGGGAGAGCGTCCGGCATACGTGGGCGCCGCATCCGGCCACAGCGACCCCGTGCCGGCATGCGTCTGCGGGGCCCGTTTGTCGGTCGGCGCTGCCATGATCTAGAAGCCATGCCGCCAGCCCCCCGGAGGAGCCATGCTCAAGGTGACGGACGACGACCTCGAGTGGGCCGAGACGCTCGGTGCGATCTTCTGTGTCACCTTCGTCAGAGGAGTCGACGAGACCGAGGCGCTGTCACGGCTGGGCGCTCTTCCCGACACGCTGGGCCGCCGCACCCTGGAAGAGGCGCGCGAAGCCTACGACTCCTACGAGGCGGGCTACGCCGACTTCGCGGCCGCGATCAGCCTCGGCTCCTGGACCGTGCTGATCGAGCCCAACGGCTTCCTGGGCTCGCAGACCGAGTCGCTGGCGGCGCTGTCGCGCGGCACCGAGGCCGTCTCGGTACTGCGGCACGACTACGCCGACCACGGCTTCCGCTACGCCGTCGACGGCACGCTGGTCACCGGGTTCGAGCCCACCTGGCCCGAGCACCGCTGGGGCAGCGAGCCCGACCTGCTGCTGGGGAAGATGCGGGCGGCGGGCCTGGACCCCGACGCCGAGGACGACGACGACCTCGTCCCGGGCGCCTACCTCTCGGCCCTTCTGCTGGCGGGCCTGGTCACTCGCGTCCTCCCCCATCCCGACTCGCTGGACGGGGGGCTCCTGACCGCCGCGATCGAGCCCTGGTTCTGCGCGGCGCCGCCCCCGCTCACCCACGGGCCCGCCGCTCCCGCCATGCTCGAAGCCCTCGACGCCGCGCCGCCGCACCTGCTCCGCGCGGTCGCCGCCCGCGAGACGATGCGGCTGGCCGCCGTCCTGGATCTCGACGGCACTCCGGGCCTCGCCGAGGCGGTCGCCGCCGCCGAGCGCGGCGAGCGGGTCACGGTGTCCCCCGGCTCCGAACTCGGCACGCACGTCCGCTCCTGGGTGACGCGCTCACGCCAGGCAGGACGATCGCTCAACGATCCTGTCGCCCGCCACCACATGAGCGACGCCGAGCGGGACGCCGCCCACCTGCTGGGATGGTTCGCGAGTGCGCTGAAAGCCGCGCTGTGGCACGAGCCTCACGCCGCCGCGCGTGCCGCGCTCCGTCCGCTCACCCAGGGCCCTCCTGCCCTCCGCGACCCGGCTCAGGAGGCCGCCATCCTGGAGACCCTCCAGGGCCGCACCGCGTAGCCGCGACGCGCACCGCCGGACGGTCGAGAAGGCGCGGTCAGGAGGAGAGCGCCTCGCGGGCGGTCATCAGGGCGAAGCCCAGGAGGTTCTCGCCGCGCCAGGCGGCGGGGGTCTCGGCGCGGGGGTCGTCGGCGGCCAGGCCTATGCCCCAGACGCGGTCCAGGGGGCTCGCCTCCACGAGGATGCGGTCGCCGGTGCCGAGAAGGTAGTCGCGGAGTTCTTCGTTCTGGGCGAACTTGGCCTCGCTGCCCTTTGTGACAATGGTCACACGATTGTCGCGCCATGTTTGCTCGTCGAAGTCGCGGACGCGGCGGCCGAGCTCTTTCGCGTCGCGGGGATGGGACGCCGCGACGATCGCGGCGGCCGTTTCCTCGTCGCCGAAGAGGCGGGCCTTTTCCGCCATCATGTAGTGCTCGGCGGTCGCGTAGGCGACCCCGCCGAGGGTGAACGGGGACGGCCACCACTGGCTGAGATAGCCGCGGCCAGGGGTTTGGTGGCCCCAGAAGAACAGGAACTTCAAGCGCGCGCCCTGCTCCTGGAGGCGGGCCAGCTCGGCAACGTCCATGGATGAGAGCGTGCCAGGGACGGCCGCCGCGGTCCATCCCGTTTTCCCGCCGGGAATGGATGATCGATTGGCGTTGTTGGGATGTTCGCCGCGGTCCGGGGTGGGGATCGCGGTCTAGACCATTTTGCGGTCCCGGCACCCCGCCGGGACCATCTATTGATCCGGCCCGGCCTTGAACAGGAGGACTGCGGTAACAATGGACAACGCCCTGGCGAACCCCCGGCGCACCAAGATCGACGCGTGGCCCGAATGGCGGCCCGCGGAACCGGACTCCGAGCGTCCCGCGGAGGCCGACGCGTCCGAGGACGAGCTCGCCGCGCACTGACGGCCCTCCGGCCGATAGATGAGGACCCGCCCGGTTCCCCGGGCGGGTCTTTCGCGTCCGGGCCAAGTGGCCTGCGGAGTTTCGGGCAGCGTGGTCAGGCCGGGGTGAGGAGGCCTTCGATCGTCCGGCGGGCCTTGCCGGTCGCGCCTTGATCGCCCAGGCGCAGGGCGGTGTTGGCCGCGTTGAGGACCGCGTCCACCTGGAAGGCGGCCAGATCGGGATCGAGGGGGCCGATCTCGCCCGCCTCCATCGCGTCGCGCATCTCCCGTTCGAGCAGCGCCAGCCACTGCCGGCGCTGGTGTGCCAGCGCGTCCCGGACGGGGCCGGGGCGGCTGTCGAAGTCGGGGAGGTTGGCCGCCCAGAAGCAGCCGCCGGTGAACAGGGGCTTCTCCGCGTATTCGATCCAGTGCTCGGTCAGGGCCCGCACCCGGGCGACGCCGGCGGGCGCGGTCTGCGCGGGGCGCACGACCGCGTCGACGAACAGTTCGCGCGCCGCCTCGACGGTGGCCAGATGCAGGTTCTGCTTGGTGCCGAACAGCGTCTGGATGCCGCTCTTGCTCACCTGGAGGTCGGTGGCCAGCCGCCCGAAGCTCAGCCCGTCGAGTCCCTCCATTGACGCGACGTCCACGGCGTGCCGGGTGACGGTCCGCCGCGCCCGGGCGCCGCGCAGGAGCCGCCCATCGGTCACGCCCGGCTCCGGGGACGGGACGTTCTCGCTCATCCCGGCCATCCTCCCACAGCATTGCCTATACGTACGATCGACCGTATTGTTTGTTCCGCTCCTGGGGGCGGCGTCCGGCACCGGCCCGCCCCCGGCACCCCGGTATCGCCATCGACGGAGGGCCGATCGTGGACAGCGACCGCATGTTCGAGCTGGCGCAGGCACTCGCCGCCGCCAAGAGCCGCCAGGACGTCCCCGCGGCGATGAAGCTGCTGCACCCGGAGATGCTGCTGGAGAGCCCGGCCTTCGGGACGGCGGTCCGCGGCACGGCGGCGAACGAGAAGGCGCTGCACTGGTTCTTCGCCTCGTTCCCCGACTACGACGTCGTCCTGGAGGGCCACGCCGCGAGCCGCGACGCGCTGGTCTGCTGGGGCACCGTCCGCATGACCATGACCGGCGACCGGTTCGGCGTCGTGCCCAACGGCAGGCGCGCGGAACTACCGGTGTACATCCGGTTCGGGTTCCGGGACGACCTGATCGCCGCCGAGCACTTCTTCTTCGACCTGTCGGAGCTGTGCGCCCAGTCGGGCGTCTCGACCGACGCCGTTCGCGCGGTGCTGTTCGGATCACGCGATGCCGTTCGGGGCTCCGCCTGAAGCCCTCCGACGACGAAAGGCGATGAGCCATGCTGACGGACCCGCGCGTGAAGGACGTGGGCGAGATCCGCGCCGAATTCCTCTTCGACATCGTGGTCGATCTGGACCCCCTCCTGGACTTCGGCCGGGGGCCGGCCGGGCGGCGCGTCCTGTTCGGAGCGGCGGGCGGGGCGTTCGAGGGACCGATGCTGCGCGGCGAGGTCCTGCCGGGCGGCGGTGACTGGGCGCTGTTCCGGTCCGACGGGACCATGCTCCTGGACGTCCGGCTGACCCTCCGCACCGACGACGGCGCCCTGGTCCACATGACCTACGGCGGCCGCTACGCCACCCCGCCGGACCTGCGCGCCGAGATGGCCGACCCCGACACCAGGCACCGGGTCGACCCGTCGCGGTACTACTTCCGCACCAATCCGCTCTTCGAGACGGGAGCCGAGCAGTACGCGTGGCTGAACGACATCGTCTGCGTGGGCTCGGGCTACCTCGTCCAGGACGGGATCGCCTACAAGGTCTTCCAAGTGGTGTGAAAGAGCGTCGCAGGCGGGGCGGCTAGAGGACGTTCACCGCCAGCTCGCGGACGACGCGTTCGTCCACCTCGACGCCGAGGCCGGGGGCGTCCGGGACGCGGGCCGTGCCGTCGGAGACCTCGACCGTCGGGCCCGCGTACGGCGACTCGATGAACTGGCGGCCGTTGAGGTCGACCGGGGTGTCGACGCCGTAGGCCGAGAAGAGGTGCAGGGACGCGGCGAGGCCGAGGTCGGAGTCGGTGAGTCCGGAGCCCATCAGCGCGACGCCGCAGTCCTCGGCGAGGGAGCACAGGCGGCGCGACAGGGTCAGGCCGCCGGTGCGCTGGACCTTCGCGATGGCGACGTCGACCGCGTCGAGGCGGACGAACGTCGCCAGGTCGGACGGGTGCCGGAGGCTCTCGTCGAGGGCGACGGGGATCGGGCAGGCGTCGCGGAGGCGGCGCAGGCCCGCGATGTCGTTGGCCGGGAGGGGCTGCTCGAACGCGGTCACGCCGAGGTCCTCCAGGCGGCGGGCCATCGCGAGGGCCGAGCGGACGGTATAGCCCTGGTTCGCGTCCACCCAGAGGGCCGCGTCGTCGCCCGCGTGGAGGCGGACGGCCTCCACCACCTCCGCGTCCGCTGGCCCCAGGCCCACCTTGACCTTGAAGGCGCGGTAGCCCAGGTCGCGGCCCTCGGCGACGCTGTCGGCCACCTCCTCGGGGGACCGGCCCGACACGATCCAGCCGAGGTCGATCGTCTCGCGGCGGCGCTGCCCCCACATGACCCCCAGCGGGACGCCGGCGGCGCGGCCGAGGAGGTCGTGGAGGGCGACGTCCACGGCCGACTTGGCCAGCGGCGCGCCGATGCTGAAGCCCCGGTTGACCGCGCGGTCGAAGGCGGTCGTCACGCCGTCGAGGTCCCAGGCGGGACGGCCGGTGATCGCCGGCGCGAGGTACCGGTCGACGGTGGTGACGATGGACTCGGCGGTCTCGTACGTCCAGGCCGGGATGGGGGTCGCCTCGCCCCAGCCGTGCGCGCCCTCCGCGCTGACCTTCACCAGGACGCGCAGGCTGGGCCGTCCGGCGACGGCGACCGCGCCGCCCGACACGCCGAACGAGCGCCGGGTGGGCAGGGCCACGCAGAACGTCTCGATCCGTTCGATCTTCATTCACGCCTCCGGATGCGGGGCGGCGCGCCCGCGGCGCCCCGGACGGTGGGACGGCGGGCGCGCCGCGGGTCAGGCGGGCACCGCCAGGCAGGCAGGCGCCGCGGGTCAGGCGGGCGGGGCCGTGCTGGCGCGCAGCACCACCTCGCCCGCGACCCGCTCGATGCGGCTGCGGCGCGCGGCGGGCTCGCGCAGGGCCAGGCCCATGACGCGCTCCCCCATCGCGTCCAGCGGCAGCGCGACGGTGGTGAGCGCCGGGGTCACGTCGCGGACCATCGAGATGTCGTCGAAACCGGCGAGCGACATCTCCCCCGGCACTAACACGCCGTTGTCGCGCAGCGCGGCGAGCGCGCCGATCGCCATGACGTCCGTGACGGCGAAGACGCAGGTCGGACGGTTCTCGCGGCGCAGCAGCTCGGTCGCCGCCCGGTAGCCGCCGTCGCGGGTGAAGGGAGCCTCGACGATGTGCTCGGGCGCGAGGCGCACGCCCGCGTCGGCGAGCGCGTCGGTGAACCCGCCGAGCCGGTCGTGGACGGTCGTCAGGGCCCGGGGGCCGGTCAGCACGCCGAAGCGGCGGTGGCCGAGGTCGAGCAGGGCGCGGGCCAGGGCGGCGGCGCCCTCCCGGTTCTGCGGCAGGACGGCGTCGACCTTGAGGCTGCGGTGCCGGCTGAGGACGGCGACGCGGCCGCCGGTGCGCTGGTAGGGGTCGAGCTCGGCGGCCATCGCGCGCTCCCAGTCGCGGTCCTCGAAGCCGGAGCCGATGAGCAGGATCGCGCGGGCCCGCTGGGCGCGCAGCATCGCCACGTACTCGATCTCGCGGGCCGGGTCGCGGAACGTGCTGGCGAGCATCACCAGCATTCCGTGCTCGGCCGCCGTGCGCATGACGCCCCGGGCCACGGCGGCGAAGTACGGGTCGCTGACGTCGTGGCAGATCACCCCGACGGACTTGCTGGAGGAACTGGCCAGGGCCTGCGCGTGCGCGTTCGGGGTGTAGCTCAGCTCGGCCGCCGCGGCGAGCACGCGTTCCCGCAGGTCGGCACGCACCTGCGCGGTCCCGTTCAGGACGCGGGACGCGGTGGCGAGCGAGACGCCGGCCTCCCGCGCGACGTCCTGCAGGGTCACGTACGCCCGGTCGCCGGTGCGCTCCTCCTCGGCCGCCTCCGTCATCACCGCTCCCTCGGCCGGCGCGGGGCCCTCGCGGCGGGTTCCTGGCGAAGACCCTCTTGACCGCGGCGCGCGCCGCTTCTTACGGTACATCAGAAAGCGCTTTCTGAACGCGCTTTCCGAACCACCCCGTCCGGAGGAACCCCATGGTGAGTCAGGGTACGACGGCCGCGCCGCCCTCGGCGGACGCGGCGGGCGTCGTGGAACGCGCCAGGCCCGGCGCCGGCGAACGGATCCGCGACGGCCTGGAACGGTCGTGGCGGCCGGTCGCCCTGCTGGTGGCCTGCTTCGCCGCATGGTGGGCGGTCAGCGCCTTCAAGCTGGTCGAGGCCTACCTCGTCCCGTCGCCCGGCGCGACGCTGCGGCTAATGAGCGACAAGTGGGGCTATATCTGGCAACACACGTGGGTCACCACGTACGAGACCCTGATCGGCTTCGCGCTCGCGGTGCTGATCGGCGTCGCGTCCGCGGTGGTCATGGTGTACTCGGCGACGGTCGAGCGCACCCTCTACCCGATCCTGCTGTTCGCGCAGGTCATCCCGAAGATCGCGATCGCCCCGCTGTTCGTGGTCTGGCTCGGCTTCGGCATCGGTCCCAAGATCGTCGTGGCGGTGCTGATCGCCTTCTTCCCGGTGGTGATCTCGATGGTCGCCGGGCTCAAGGCGGTGGACCCGGAGATGCTGCAACTGTCGGCCACGATGGGCGCGAGCCCGATGGCCACCTTCACCAAGATCCGGCTGCCGGCCTCGCTCCCGCACCTGTTCTCCGGCCTGAAGGTCGCGGTCACCCTCGCCGTCACCGGCGCCGTCGTCGGCGAGTTCGTCGGCGCGAACGAGGGCCTCGGCTACGTGATCCTGCAGGCCAACGGCAACCTCGACACCCCGATGCTGTTCGCCGGGCTGCTGGTCATGTCGGCCATCGGCGTCGTGCTGTTCGTCGTCGTCGAGGTCGCGGAGAAGCTGCTGCTGCCGTGGCACGCCAGCCGCCGCGGCGAGGCCGTCACCACCACGTACTGACGGCGCCGCCGTCCCCGACGGCGCCCCACGGGCCCCCCGCCACCCGAAACCGCCCGCCCGGAACCACCGGACGGGACGTCCCGACACCAACGGCCGAGACAACCCACCCCCCTACGGAGGGCCGTCCTATGAAACTCCGCAACCTCGCCATCGCCGTCCTGGCTCCGGCCGTGGCGCTCGCCGCCACCGCCTGCGGCGGTGACTCCGGAGAGACCACCAGCGCCTCGGGCAAGAAGCTGACCAAGGTCACGCTGACCCTGAACTGGTACCCCTACGGCGAGCACGCGCCGTTCTACTACGGCAAGAAGAAAGGCATCTTCGAAAAGCACGGCATCGACCTGGAGATCAAGGCGGGCCAGGGCTCGCAGAAGACCGTCCAGGCCACCGGCGCCGGGCAGACCGACTTCGGCTGGGCCGACACGCCCGCGCTGCTCGCCGCCGTCGACAAGGGGATGCCGGTCAAGAGCATCGGCGTCTTCCTGCAGACGACGCCCGCGTCCGTGCAGTCGTTCACCTCGGCCGGGATCAAGAAGCCCGCCGACCTGAAGGGCAAGAAGATCGCCGGGACGGCCGGGGACGCGCTGGCGCGCACCTTCCCGGTGTTCCTGCAGAAGAACGGGATGAGCGCGAGCGACGTCCCCGTCCAGAACACCGACCCGGCCGGGAAGATGGCCGCGGTGCTGTCCGGGAAGACCGCCGGGCTGATGGGCTTCGCCAACGACCAGGGCCCGACGATGGCCGCCAAGTCCGGCAAGGAGGTCTCGATCCTGCGGTACTCCGACTTCGGGCTGAACTTCTACTCCAACGGCCTGCTGGCCGGCGAGCGGAAGCTGAAGAGCGACGCCGAACTCGTCAAGGAGATGGTCGCGGCCACGAGCGAGTCGTGGACGGCCGCGGAGGCCGACCAGGCGGGCGCCATCGCGAGCATGGCGGGCGCGTCCGAGCAGCTCCCGCCGGAGAAGGTCCTCACCGAGCAGTTCAAGACCACGCTGACGCTGCTGCACACCCCCGCGACGCAGGGCAAGGCGCCCGGCGTGAACACCGAGGACGACTGGAAGCAGACGATCAGCACCTTCCAGCAGGCCGGGGTCATCGGGAAGGCGCAGGCGCCCTCGGAGTACTGGCAGTCGTCGGCCGCGCCGCAGACCTGACGGGACGAGCGATGAGGATCATGAGCAAGCAATCCACCGGCACTCCGGGCGCGGAGCGGAGCGCGGACCGGGAGACGGCCGTCAGCCTCGACGAGGTCGCCGTCCGGTTCCGCAGCCGCAAGCGCGACGTCACCGCCCTGCGCGAGGTCTCGCTGGACGTCCCCATGGGGGAGTTCGTCGCGATCGTCGGCCCGTCCGGCTGCGGCAAGTCCACGATGCTGAAGCTGGTCGCGGGGCTGCTGAAGCCCTCGACCGGGGACGTGCGGCTGCGCGGCGAGAAGGTCGCGGGCCCGCGCCACGACATCGGCTACGTGTTCCAGCGGGCCGCGCTGCTGGAGTGGCGCAGCGCCCGCAAGAACATCCTGCTCCAGGCGGAGATGCGCAAGATGCCGGCCGAGCAGGCGCGCAGGCGGACCGCCGAGCTGATCGAGATGACCGGCCTGAAGGGCTTCGAGGACGCGCTGCCGCACGAGCTGTCCGGCGGAATGCAGCAGCGGGTCGCGCTGTGCCGCGCCCTGCTGCACGAGCCGCGCGTCCTGCTGATGGACGAGCCGTTCGGCGCCCTCGACGCCCTCACCCGCGAGCAGCTCAACATCGAGATGAACCGGATCTGGCGGGAGACGGGCACGACCGTCCTGCTGGTCACGCACTCGATCGCGGAGGCGGCCTACCTGGCCAACCGCGTCGTGGTGATGACCGACCGGCCCGGCTCGATCGCCGAGATCATCGATGTCGACCTGCCCCCGGAGCGCGACTACGCCGCCACCATGGCCCGCCCGGAGTTCGCCCGCGTCACCAACCGCGTCCGGGGCCTCCTCGGCGCGGGCGCCGCGGCCGACTGACCGGGCCGGGCGCGGCGGACGGCCGACCGGGGCGGAGCCGCGGCCGGCCGACCGGGCGCGCGCCGAGCAAGGCGCACAGCACACGACACACGACAGGCTAGGAAGGAACGGGATGGCACGCAGGTCCATCGGGATCGTCATGAACGGCGTCACCGGCCGGATGGGGTACCGCCAGCATCTCCTCCGCTCGATCCTCGCGATCAGGGAGCAGGGCGGGGTGCGCACGGCCGAGGGCACCGTGCTGTGGCCCGAGCCCGTGCTGGTGGGACGCAGCGAAGCGAAGCTGCGCGAGCTGGCGGAGCGGCACGGGTTGACGGCGTGGACGACCGACCTGGCCGAGGCGCTGGCGCGTCCGGACACCGACGTCTACTTCGACGCCCAGGTCACCAGCGCGCGGGTCGACGCGATCCGCGCGGCGGTGGCGGCGGGCAAGCACATCTACACCGAGAAGCCCCTCGCCGAGGACCTGGAGACCGCGGTCGCGCTGGCCCGGCTCGCCGACGAGGCTGGGGTCAAGCACGGCGTCGTCCAGGACAAGCTGTTCCTGCCGGGGCTGCTCAAGCTCAAGCGGCTGGTGGACGGCGGGTTCTTCGGGCGGATTCTGTCGGTCCGCGGCGAGTTCGGCTACTGGGTCTTCGAGGGCGACTGGCAGGAGGCGCAGCGGCCGAGCTGGAACTACCGCGTCGAGGACGGCGGCGGGATCATCCTGGACATGTTCTGCCACTGGCGGTACGTGCTGGACGGGGTGATCGCGCCGGTGCGCTCGGTGCAGGCGCTCGGGGCCACCCACATCCCCGAGCGGGTGGACGAGCACGGCAAGCCCTACGAGGCCACCGCCGACGACGCCGCCTACGGGATCTTCGAGCTGGACGGCGGGATCGTCGCGCAGATCAACTCCTCCTGGGCGACGCGGGTGTTCCGCGACGAGCTGGTGGAGTTCCAGGTCGACGGCACCGAGGGCTCGGCGGTCGCGGGGCTGCGGCGCTGCCGCGTCCAGCACCGCTCGATGACGCCCAAGCCGGTGTGGAACCCCGACCTGCCCGCCACCGAGGACTTCCGCTCCCAGTGGCAGGAGATCCCCGACAACACCGAGTTCGACAACGGCTTCAAGGCCCAGTGGGAGATGTTCCTGCGGCACGTCGCCGACGACGGCCCCTTCCCCTGGGACTTCTACGCCGGGGCGCGCGGCGTCCAGCTCGCCGAACTCGGCCTCCGGGCGTGGCGGGAAGGCCGCCGGCTGGACGTCCCGGAGCTGACGCCATGAAGATCGATCTGCCCGGGGCGCCCGGCCACGCGATGAGCGAGCCGCGCACCTACAAGCCGCCCGCCGGGCCCAGCACGTCGCGCGTCGCGTACGCGGCCGCGCACGTGGTCGCGGGCGGCGAGTCGCTGGACTGGGACGCGACGCTCGCGTTCCGGCGGCACCTGTGGTCCTACGGGCTGGGCGTCGCCGAGGCGATGGACACCGCCCAGCGCGGCATGGGCCTGGACTGGACGACGACCCGCGAGCTCATCGTGCGGAGCGGTGAGGAAGCGCTTTCAGAAGGGGGCCGGATCGTCTGCGGCGCGGGCACCGACCAGCTGCCGCCGGGGCCCGCGTCCCTGGCGGAGATCGCCGCCGCCTACGAGGAGCAACTGGCCGTCATCGAGTCCGTGGCCGCGGTGCCGGTGCTGATGGCGAGCCGCCACCTGGCCGCCGCGGCGAACGGCCCGGAGGACTACGCCTCGGTGTACGGGCGGCTGCTCGCGCAGGTCGAGCGGCCGGTCGTGCTGCACTGGCTGGGCCCGATGTTCGACCCGGCGCTGGAGGGCTACTGGGGCTCGGACGACCTCGACGTCGCGGCCGGGGCGCTGCTCGCCCTGATCGGCGAGCACGCGTCCCGGATCGACGGCGTCAAGATCTCGCTGCTGGACGCGGGGCGCGAGGTCGACCTCCGCCGCCGGCTGCCGTCCGGCGTCCGGCTCTACACCGGGGACGACTTCAACTATCCGGAGCTGATCCGGGGCGATGCCGAGGGGCACAGCGACGCGCTGCTCGGAATCTTCGACCCGATCGCGCCCGCCGCCGCTGCGGCACTGCACGCGCTCGACGACGGCGACACCGCGTCCTACGAGGAGATCTTCGAGCCGACGGTGCCGCTGGCCCGGCACCTCTTCGAGACCCCCACCTACTACTACAAGACGGGGGTGGTGTTCCTGGCCTGGCTGACCGGCCACCAGCGGCACTTCCGGATGGTCGGCGGGCTGGAGACCGCGCGTTCCGTGCCGCACATGGTCCGCCTCTTCCAGCTCGCCGACGCCGCCGGCCTCTTCCCCGACCCCGGCCTCGCGGCGCACCGGATGCGCGCGTGGCTGACCGTCCAGGGAGCCGCGTGATGAGGGGAGGCGCCTGATGAGGTTCAGCCTCAACCAGTGGACGACCCGGTACTGGGCCCTGCCGGAGCTGGCCGCCGGCTGCGCGTCCGCCGGGGTGACGGGCGTCGGGCTCTGGCGGGAGCCCGTCGCCGAGTACGGCCTGGCCCGCACCGGCAAGCTCATGCGCGACCACGGGCTGGCGGTCACGTCCCTGTGCCGGGGCGGGTTCTTCCAGGAGCCGGACGCGCTGGAGAGCAACCGCCGCGCCGTCGAGGAGGCCGCCGAGCTGGGCGCGCCCGCCCTGTGCCTGGTCAGCGGCGGCCTGCCGGAGGGCTCCCGCGATCTGGACGGGGCGCGCTCGCGCGTCGCCGACGTCCTGGCCGAGCTCGCGCCCTTCGCGGGCGAGCACGGCGTCCAGCTCGCGATCGAGCCGCTGCACCCGATGTTCTGCTCGGACCGGTGCGTCGTCTCCACCCTCGGCCAGGCGCTCGACCTGGCGGCGCCCTTCCCGTCCGCCCAGGTCGGCGTCATGGTCGACACCTACCACCTGTGGTGGGACCCGGCTGCGTGGGACGGCATCGCCCGCGCGGGCGCCGAGGGCCGGATCTCGCTGTTCCAGGTCGCCGACTGGGTCACGCCGCTGCCCGAGGGCGCCCTCACCGGACGCGGCATGCTCGGTGACGGATGCGTCGAGCTGCGCCGGTTCCGCGAGGCCGTGGACGCCACCGGCTACACCGGCCCGATCGAGGTGGAGATCTTCAACGACGCGCTGTGGGCGATGCCGGGCCCCGAGGCCCTCGCCCTCACGCTGGCCCGCTTCGGGGAGCACGTCCTGAAGGAACCCGCCTTGAAGGAACACGGGGCGTGACGTCCGCTCCGGCGCGCCCGCGCACGTCCGGGGCCGGCGGCGGCCGGACGTGGCGGGCGGCGGCCGGGGCGTGGCTCGGCATCGGGACGGCGCCCGGCGCGCTCGTCCTCGGGGCGCAGATCGGCGGGCGGCACGGCGGTGCGCTGCCCGTCCCGGTCCTGGTGGTGGGCGGCGCCGTGATGGCGGCGCTGCTCGCCGCGCAGGGACGGCTCGGCCTGCGGGAGCCCGCCGGGGAGAACGCCGGGATGGCGGAGCTCGCGCCCCGCTACCTGCCCCCGGTCGCCGAGCGCGCCTTCACCGCGCTGCTCGCGGTCGCGATGGCCGGCTGGTTCGGCTTCAACGTCGGCCTCGGCGGGGCGGCCGCCGCGGCGCTCGGCGGCGTCCCGGACGCGGTGGGCGTCGCCGCGCTGACCGTCCCCACGGTCGCGGTGCTGGTCGCCGGCGGCGGCCGGTGGAACGCGGTCGCGGTCGTCACCACCCTGACCGCCGTCGCGCTGATCGGCATCGTCGCGGTGAAGCTCGCGCCGCCCGCGTCGCCGGTGTCGCTCGCCCGGGACGGACCGCCCGGCCTCCTCGCCGCGGACCTCGCCGGATACATCGGGTACGTGTCGGTGTTCGCCGTGCGGGCCCCCGACTTCACCGTGGGCCTGCGCGGCCGCGGCGACCTCGCGGCCTGCGTCGCGCTCCTCGTCGTCCCCGCGCTCGGGGCCTCCGTCGTCGGCGCCGGGGTCGCGGCGGCCAGCGGATCCACCGACGTGGTCGCCGTGCTCGCCGGACCGGACGGCCTGCCCGCGGCGAACCTGTTCGTCGCCGCGTCGGTCATCGCCCCGACGCTCGCCGCCGTCCACTCCGGCGCCCTCGCCGTCACCCGCTTCCTCCCCCACCCACCCGATCCCGCCCCGGCGCGGCGGGTGGAGGGGCGGCGGGTCGTGGCGGTGCTGGCGATCGCGGTGCCCGGGGCGGTGCTCGCGGCGCTCCGGGTCGACCGGATGCTGCTCGAATGGCTGACGGTGCTGGCGGCGGCGCTGCCGGCGCTCGTCCCGCCGATGGCGGCGGAGTTCGCGCGGCGGCGCGGGCGCGCGGGACGGCCCGTGGCGACGTGGATCTGGGCCCCCGGAGCCGCGGCGGCCGTGGCGCTGACCCTGGCGGGCCATGCGGCCGCCGCCCCGGTCGGTCTCGTCGTCTCCGCGGCCGCGACGGCGGTCCACGCGTGGTTCCACCGGGCTTCCCGCGGACGCGGTCATGACGCGATGTCCACATCCGGCTGGCCCGAAATTCGTCCTTGACGTGCGGGCGAGACCGGTCGTACGTTCTGGAAAGCGCTTCCAGAAAGCGCTTTCCTGCCACCGATCCCCACCCTAGGACGGCCGGAATGCGAAGAAAACTCAGCTGGTGTCTCCTCACGATCGCGGCGCTGCTGCTGCCGCTGCTCACCGTCCCCCCGGCGGCGCAGGCGCGCGACGACGCGCCGATCCTCGACCCGATCCCCGAAGACCCCGCCCCGTCCGGCCTCGGCCTCGTCCTCCAGGAGGTCGCGCAGCTGCCGAAGTCGACGCCGACGGGCACCCCCACCGACCCGCGGCTGCTGCGGTGGAACCGCATCAACTACGTCGGTGAGGTCCCCGACCACTCGGGCCGCCTGTACGTGCCCGACCTGAACGGCAACCTGTACCTGCTCGACAAGAAGACCCGCACCCCGCACGTCTACCTGGACGTCGCCGCCACGTTCGCGCCCGACTTCTTCTCCCAGGCCGGACTCGGACAGGGCTTCGGATTCGTCGCGTTCCACCCCGACTTCCGGAAGAACGGGAAGTTCTACACCGCGCACGTCGAGGCGGGCAACGCGCTCAAGACCAAGACGCCCGACCTCACCCCGCAGCCGAAGACCGGCTACCACGGCGTCATCGACGAGTGGACGGCGGACGACCCGAAGGCGGACACGTTCTCCGGGACGCACCGCGAACTCCTGCGCATCGGGTTCGCCGGCCGCATCCACAACCTCCAGCAGATCGACTTCAACCCCAACGCCCGTCCGGGCGACGCCGACTACGGCAAGCTCTACCTGTCGGTCGGCGACGGCGGCAACGGCAACGTCGGCGACAACGGCGGCGACCCGCAGAACCTCGCCGTCCCCCAGGGCAAGGTCCTGCGGATCGACCCGGCCGGGAACGACAGCGCGAACGGCAAGTACGGCATCCCCGCCGACAACCCCTACGCCGGGCAGCCCGGCAAGGTCGGCGAGATCTACGCCTACGGCATGCGCGACCCGCACCGGTTCAGCTGGGACACCGGCGGCACGCACCGGATGTTCCTCGCGCACATCGGCGAGCACGAGATCGAGTCGATCCACGAGCTCTACCCCGGCGCGAACATCGGGTGGAGCGAGCGGGAGGGCGCGTTCACGTTCCGCAAGGACGACCGCTGCCACCTGTACCCGCTGCCGGCCGACGACGACAAGTACGACTACGAGTACCCGCTCGCGGCCTACGACCACGACCCGCCCGCCGACTGGAACTGCAGCAGCGACGTGGGCCACGCCATCTCCGGCGGCTACGTGTACCGGGGCGCGCGACTGCCCGCGCTGCGCGGCAAGTACCTGTTCACCGACATCGTGGACGGCCGGCTCATGTACACCGAAGAGTCGGAGATGAAGCACGACGCGACCGGCAGGAACCGCGCGCAGATCTACGAGCTGGCGGCCTACGACACCTCCGGCAAGCCCGTCACGATGCGGGAGCTGGCCGGTGACCAGCGCGTCGACCTGCGGTACGGGTCGGACGCGCAGGGCGAGCCCTACCTGCTCGCCAAGGCCAACGGCAAGATCTGGAAGGTGGTCGGGACGAAGCGGGTCGCGGCCGGCGCGGCGGGCCCGGTCCGCATCGGGAACGCGATGGACGCCGAGAACTGGGCGCCCGTCACGCCGTCCAAGTGGGAGTTCCCCGGCGACCAGGTCATCCTCGCCGAGGAGGGCCAGCAGCGCCCCGGGCCGCGCCGCCCGTTCGAGTACGCGGTGCTCGACAAGGGGCCGGTGCTGACCTCGGCGCGGATCGACGCGAAGGTGCGGCTCGACACCCCGGTGTCGGTCAGCAACCGGGACGTGATCGTCGTCTTCGGCTACCAGGACGACACGCACTTCTACTACGCGCACCTGTCCAGCGACAACACCATCTACCCGCACAACGGGATCTTCCTGGTGAACGGCGCCGACCGGCTGCGCATCGACCAGCAGTGGAACGCCAACCGGTCGCACGGCGCCCCGCCGGCCATCACCGACGAGGCGTGGCACCGCGTCCGGGTGGACCGCCGGGCGGACACCGGTGAGATCGCCGTCTACGTGGACGGGTCGTCCAAGCCGGTCTTCACCGCCCTCGACAGGACCCTCGGCTCCGGCCGGGTGGGCTTCGGCTCGTTCGACAACATCGGCCGGCTCCGCGACCTGACGGTCCGCGGAACCCAGGCGAAGTAACGGCCTCCTCCGGGCGGGCGCCGGCTCGCGGCGCCCGCCCGGAGGACTCCAAGGAGTCGACATGATGATCCGCCGCGGCACCGCCGCACTCACCACCGCGCTGCTGGGCGCCTCGCTCTGCGTCGCAGCACCGGCCAGCGCCTCGACCGGCGGCGTCTTCCCGCCCCTGAAGAAGAACCTCGTCTCCTACTACGACTTCGAGCACCCCGTCCCGGGCGACCCGTCCCGCGAGGCCGACAGCGGACGGTCCGGCACCACGATCAACCTCATCAACGGCGGCGCGGACATGCGGGTCCGGGACGGCGCGCGGCGGCACGCCATCCAGCTCGGGCAGGTGAACCCGGCCGCGAAGGGCAACGACGACTGGAAGGCCGGGATCTACTCGGCGACCGGCGTCCCGTCCCTGCACGCGTTCAGCTCCGCCAAGGGCGCGACCCTCGCGGGCTGGTTCAAGATGACCGGCACGAACCCGAGCCCCAACACCGAGACGTCGAACCCGAGCGACGTCTACAACGCGGTCGGCCTGTCCGGCCTGCTCACAGGCGACTCCGACGGGCACGCCGTGCGCGCGCTGCTGGAGATCATCGAGGTCTCCGGCACCCTGCACGTCGTCGCGCTCGGCCGCCGCGTGGACGGTTCGAAGTCGCAGACGTTCGCCGCGAGCGAGGACTGGCGGAGCATCCTCCCGCAGAACACCTGGGTGCACCTCGCCGCGACGTTCGACTACGACACCGGCGAAATGGCGCTCTACAAGGACGGCAGGCCGCTGGAAGGCTTCTACACCACGGCCGGCGACCCGTGGGGCCTCGAAGGCGAGCCCGAGCCCGACGTCACGTCCGCCACGGACCCGCGCGGCATCAAGATCGGCGGCAGCTTCCCGCAGAACACCGCGGAGAAGAACCCCTGCAACTGCCGCATGGACGGCCTGATGTTCCTCGACCGCGCCATCACCGCGAAGGAGGCGGCCATCCAGTACAGGTTCGCGAAGCAGTGACAAGCCGCCGCCGGCGCCCTGCGCGCCGGCGGCTACCACTCGCCGACAGGGCCGGGCCCACCCCCCCGGCCCTGTTTCGTGTGCTCAGCGATTCCCGTGGGGGCGGGCGGTGTAGAGGGCGGTGTCGGTGGCCGCGAGGAGAGTGCCGTCCGGGGCCAGGGCCAGGTCGTTCGCGGGGGCCGGAAGCTTGACGCGGTGGGACGGGGCCGGCGCGGCGGTGTTCCAGGCGAAGAGGGTGTCGGGGGCGTCCCGGAGGACGGCGGCCACCAGGAGGTGACCGTCGACCAGGGCCGCGGCCGTCTGGTCGACGGGGGCGGGGACGGACAGGGACGCGATGCGGGCACCGTCCAGGCCGTGCACGCCCAGGTCATCCGGGGTCGGGCAGACGAGGACGAGGCCGTCCGGAGACGGGACGAGGGTCCCGGCGGCGGTCGGCACGGCGGCGATCTCCTCGCCGCGTTCCAGGTCGAGGAGGGTGGTCGCGGAGTCGCCGGTCAGGGCTACGAGGGGGCCCGTCGCGGGCGTCGCGTGCAGGAGGCGGCGGTCGACGGCGCTGCCGTGGCCGAGCCAGAGGTGGAAGCCGGCGAGCCGGTCGCCGGTGAGGGCGTCCCACACCGCCACCTCGGCGTCGCTGGCCGGGCCGAAGACCGCGACGACGGCGGCGCGGCCGTGGTGGACGGCGAGGCCGAGCAGGTCGGGGTGGGCGTCCAGGGTGACGTCGCGGCCCGTGCCGAGGTCGTGGACGTGGAGGCGGTCACGGTGCGTCCAGGCGACGGTCGGCGACCCGGCGGGGACGCCGAACGCCCAGTCGGCCCGGTCTGCGGGGAAGTCGGGGATGGGCGGCCCGAGCGGCGCGCCGGCCGCGAGGTCCCACGCCTGGCCGGTGTTCACGCCCTGCCCGACGCGGGACGTGAAGGCCAGCGGCGGTCGCTCCGCGGTGGCGGCGACGCCGTCGAAGGACCCGCGCGCCAACGGGCCCGCCAGCACGCTTTCCGGCATGCGTGGGAGCGTAGGCCACCCGGCGCAGATCGTTCCACGCAGTCGCGAAAACGGGCGGGTGAGGCCCGTGTTACCCGTCGGCCGCGCGTGTCACCCGATGGTGACGCCCGTCATCCGCCGGCGGCGCGCAGGCGGGCGGCGACGTCCTCCGGGGGGACGTCGTTGATCCAGGCGGCCATGCCCGACTCCGAGCCCGCCAGGTACTTGACCTTGTCGGCGGCACGGCGGATCGAGAACAGCTCCAGGTGCAGGCGGAGCAGGTCGCGGCCCTCGCCGACCGGCGCCTGGTGCCAGCCCGCGACGTACGGCAGCGGCGTGTCGTAGAGGGCGTCGCAGCGGCGCAGCAGGTCCCGGTAGAGGACGGCCAGCTCGTCGCGCTCCCCCGGGTCGAGGGCGGCCAGGTCGGGGACGTGGCGGTGCGGCGTCAGGTGCACCTCGACCGGCCAGCGGGCGGCGGCGGGGACGTAGGCCGTCCAGTGCTCGCCGGACAGCACGACGCGGCTGCCGGCGCGCTCGGCCTTCAGCAGGTCGCCGAACAGGTCCGGGTTCGCGGCGGCCGACGCCAGCATCCGCTCGGTGCGCGGGGTCACGAACGGGTAGGCGTAGATCTGGCCGTGCGGGTGGTGCAGGGTCACGCCGATCTCGACGCCGCGGTTCTCGAACGCGAAGACCTGCGCGACGCCGGGGATCGCCGACAGCTCGGCGGTGCGGTCGGCCCACGCGTCGATCACCGTCCGGACGCGGGAGACGGGCAGCAGCGACATCGACGCGGAGTGGTCGTCGGTGAAGCACACGACCTCGCAGCGCCCGGCGCCGCGGGACCGCTCCACCCCGTCGATCGAGGGCGGCACCGGCGGGGTGCGGACGTCGAAGGACGGGAAGCGGTTCTCGAACACGGCGACGTCGTAGGACGGGTCGGGGATCTCCGAGGCCGGGCCGCCGGGGCACAGGGGGCACTGGTCTGCGGGCGGCAGGAACGTCCGCGTGTTGCGGTGCGCGGTGATCGTGACGTGGTCGCCGGTCAGCGGGTCGCGGCGGACCTCGCACACCGGCTCGACCGGCGGGAGGCCGCGCGGGTCGGCGACGGGCACCCGGCCGGGCGACTCGTCGTAGTAGACGATCTCGCGGCCGTCCGAGAGCCGCGCCTTTGTCCGGTTCATCTCGACCGGCAGCCTACAGCGCCGGGGCGCCTGCGCGCGTCTCCTCCTCGTGCACCGACAGCAGGTACCTGACCAGCGTCGTCAGCACCTCCTTGCCGGACGTGCGCTCCCGGACGTCGCACAGCACGACCGGAGTGTTCTCATTGAGGTCGAGCGCCTCGCGGATCTCCGCGGGCGTGTAGTCGTAGCCGTCGTCGAAGCAGTTCACCGCGATGACGAACGGCAGGCCCCGGTTCTCGAAGTAGTCGACGGCGGGGAAGCAGTCGGCGAGGCGGCGGGTGTCGGCGAGCACGACGGCGCCGAGCGCCCCGAAGGACAGCTCGTCCCACATGAACCAGAACCGGTCCTGGCCGGGCGTGCCGAACAGGTACAGCACGAGGCCGTCGCGGATCGTGATGCGGCCGAAGTCCATGGCGACCGTGGTGGTCGTCTTCTGCTCGACGCCCTCGGTGTCGTCGACGCCGACGCCCCGGTCGGTGAGCAGCTCCTCGGTCTGGAGGGGGCGGATCTCGCTGACGGAGCCGACGAGCGTGGTCTTGCCGACGCCGAAGCCCCCGGCGACGAGGATCTTCACCGCGACGGGGGTCGCCGGGGCGGACCCCTCGTGGGGGGACGGCCCCGCGCTCCCTCCGGCGGCCGCGCCGGCGTTCTCAGAGGGCTTGGAGACCATGGAGCACTTCCCTCAGCAGACGTTCCTTGGAGAGCGTGCTCTCCTGTTGGGGACGGGTGGCGGTGATGAGCCGGTGGTGGAGCAGGTCGCCGAGCAGCACCCGCACGACGACCAGCGGCAGCCGCATCCGCGCCGCGATCTCCGCCACCGGCTGCGGTTGCAGGCACATCTCCAGGATGTCGAGATGCTCGGGGCCGATGCCGGGCGAGCCGGAGCGGGGCCGCGCCGCGGTCGAGACTATCGTGATCATGTCGAAGGCCTCACCGGTCGCGGGCCTGGCCCGCCCGCGGGTGAGCGCGTACGACCGGACGATCGGGCCGGCCTCGTCATCGAGCCATTCGTTGCCAGGACCGGTCATGGTCCGTCACGATTCCTCGGTGTCGAGGGACTCGGCGCGGCCGCGCCGGGTGCCCTGCTGGATGGACGACATCATCGACCGCAGCTGCTCGGGCGTCCGGTCGGCGCGGGCGGCCGGCGCCGGCTCGGCGGGCGCGGAGCGGTCCTCGCGCAGCTGGGAGGCCATGTTCTCCTGCCGGACGCGCTTCGGCAGCGAGGGCTTCTCGCCGGGCGACGCGCCGGGGGGACGGCGCCGGACCTCGCGGGGCGAGCGCGGCACGCTCGGCGGGGGCGGAGGCGGCGGCGACGCGGGTTCGGACGGCGGGTCGCCCCACGGCGAGGGCGCCGACCGGGGCGACGGCGCCGGGCCCTGCATCGGCTCCTCGAACACCGGGATGGGCCCGGTCAGCGCGTCCGGTTCCCCGTTCGACGCGGAGGACTGCATGGAGGACTGGATCGGCGACGGCGCCGAGTGCGGGGGCGCGGGGGCGGCCGGGGGGATGAAGGGGCGCGCGGGCTGGGCGAGCGGCTCCTGCGGCGGAGACTGCGGAGACGGCGCGGCGTGCCGCCCGGACGGCAGGTGCAGCACGGACCCGCCCTCGCCGCCGTCCAGCGCCGCCTGCGGGCCGCCGCGGCCGCCGCCCACGACCGTGCCGACGGGGACGAGCGCGTCCTCCGCGCGGCGGGTGGTGAGCGCGGGCGCGCCGCTCACCGTGTCGCCCTCGTCGGGGACGACGAGTTCCTCGGGCAGCAGCACGATCGCGGTCATGCCGCCGTAGGGGGACGTCCGCAGGGTGACCTTGATGCCGTGCCGGCGGGCCAGCCGCCCGACGACGAACAGGCCGAGCTGCGCGCTGTCGGACAGGTCGAACTCGGCGGCGGTGGCGAGCCGCTCGTTGGCGGCGGCGAGGCTGGGCTCGTCCATGCTGAGGCCGCGGTCCTCGACCTCCAGCGTGAAGCCGTGCGAGACGGCCTGCCCGTGCACCTGGACGGTCGTGTGCGGCGGCGAGAACGTGGCGGCGTTCTCGATCAGCTCGGCGAGCAGGTGGATGACGTCGGCGACGGCCGGGCCGACGATCGCGGCGCGGGTCATCGGGGCGACGTTGACCCGGGTGTAGTCCTCGACCTCGGAGGCGGCGGCGCGGGCGACGTCCACGATCGCGACGGGGCTGCGCCAGCCGCGGCCGGGCGCCTGCCCGGACAGGATGATCAGGCCTTCGGCGTGCCGGCGCATGCGAGTGGCGAGGTGGTCGACCCGGAACAGGTCCTCCAGGTCGTCGGGGGTCTCGATGCGCCGCTCCATCGAGTCCAGCAGCTTGAGCTGGCGGTGCAGCAGCGTCTGGCTGCGGCGGGCGAGGTTGACGAACACGTCGCTGACGTTGCGGCGGAGCGTCGCCTCCTCGACCGCGCTCTGGATCGCGGTGCGGCGCGCGGCGTTGAACGCGTCGCCCACCTGGTCGATCTCGCGGGTGCCGAACGACAGCGGCGGCGCCTCGGCGGCCACGTCGACCTCCTCGCCGCGGCGCAGCCGGCGGATCACGCCGGGCAGCCGGACGTCGGCCAGGTCGATCGCCTCGCGGCGCAGCCGGGCCAGCTCGCGGATGACCGACCGGGCGACCCAGATCGCGAGGACGAGGGTCGCGATGACCGCGACCACGCCGAGCGCGCCCGCGAGGACGACGCGGGTGATGATGCCCTCGGAGATCGGCTGGGCGCGCTCCTCGGCGCCCGCGGAGACCGCCAGTTCGAGGCCGCGCAGCCGGGTGAGGTTGGAGTCGGCGGTGGTCTTCCACAGCACGCCGGCCGTGCCGGCGGAGTTGACCAGCCGGGGCGAGGCGACGAAGTGGTCCTCCAGCGTCCGCAGCCGGCCGTACTCGGGCATCCCGACGATGCGCTGGTAGTAGGACTGGTCGGGCGAGCGCAGCTCGGCCGCGGTGTAGGTGTAGAGGGTGCGCTGCGTCCCGACGAGCTTGGTGTACTGGGCGTGCTCGTCGGGGGTGATCCTGCCGGCGGCGATCGCGCCCGCCAGCAGCGCGTCCTCCTGCGCGAGGGCCTCGCGGGCCCGGGTCAGCGACGCCTCGTTGCGGGCGTCCTTGGCGACCTCGGAGTTGTTCAGAGTGGCGAGTGAGCCCTGCAGGGCGCCGACGTCGCCGAGCAGGGTCGTGTAGTCGGCGAAGGCGCGCGCCCGGTTCAGGCGCCCGGCGTCGATGGCGCGGCGCCGGTCGTCCAGCCCGTCCAGCTCGGTGAGGATCTTGTTCGCGATGCGCCGGGCGTCCTGCGAGGCGGCGCCCTGGACGGCCTCGGATCTGGCGAGCCGGCGGAACAGCTCGGCCTGCCGGTCGGTGACCAGGCGGCCGGACTCCATGGCGGCGCGGTCGCCCTCCGCGCGGCCGCCGAGGTACACCATCGACAGGCGCCGCTCGGCCTGCAGGGCGCTGCCGAGCGCGCCCGACGGGTAGCCGTAGTGGTCCTGGACGGTCTTGACGTGGCGGAGGTTGAGCCCCTCGCCGAGGGCGATGCTCGCGGCGAACGCCCACAGCACGCCGAGGGAGACCACCGACACGGTGACCATCAGGACGACCTTGAAGCGGATGGACCGGAAACGCGCGGCCTTGGGAGCCCGCCGGTGACCGGCGGACGAGTCCGTGGTGCGGCCTCGATTTGGCACTGCGGCTGAACCTTCACTCGGGGCGGACGGGACGGGCAGGTGGCGGGTGGCGGGCGGGCGTCGACTGCGCGGAGCGGCTCGCGCGGAACGCAGGAGAGCCTAGGACGGTCAGCCGCTATGTGTCGACAGTTTCCAGATCATCACGTTTTGTGGCGACGGATGGCCCAAAATACCCCTACGATGCCTCAGCGTGATGGCTCGTACCCCAGAAGCGACGACGACCGTGCGCTCTCCGGCCCGTCCCCGCCGGGCCCTCCTCGCCGCGGGGGCACTGGTCGCGGCGGCGCTGACCGGCGCCTGCAGCGGCGACTCCGGCGGGACCGCCGCGCCGCCCGACGTCCCGATGCTGCAGGAACTCGGCACCCCGGAGGGCCGGCTCGACCTGGTCGCCTGGGCGGGGTACGCCGAGAACGGCACGAACGACCCGAAGGTCGACTGGGTCAAGCCGTTCACGAAGGCGACCGGCTGCAAGGTCTACACGAAGGTCGCCGACACCTCCGACTCGATGGTCGCGCTGATGAAGACCGGGCAGTACGACGGCGTGTCGGCGTCCGGCGACGCGAGCCTCCGGCTCATCTACGGCGGGACGGTCGCGCCCGTCAACACCGGCCTGGTCGCGAACTGGGAGGACGTCGCCAAGTACCTGAAGAACCAGCCGTACAACTCCGTCCGCGGGCAGATGTACGGCATTCCGCACGGCTACGGCGCCAACATGCTGATGTACCGGACGGACAAGATCACGCAGCGTCCGACGTCGTGGAACGTGGTGTGGGACAAGAACTCCCCCGCGGCCGGGCACGTCGTCGCCTACGACTCCCCCATCTACATCGCGGACGCGGCGCTCTACCTCAAGACGCACCGCCCCGACCTGAAGATCACCGACGTGTACGAGCTGGACGAGAAGCAGTTCGACGCGGCGGTCGACCTGCTGAAGCAGCAGCGTCCGAACGTCAACCAGTACTGGGCGAACTACCTGGACGAACTCCAGTCGTTCAAGAGCGGCTACAACTACGCCGGCACCGCCTGGCAGGTGACCGCGAACCTGGCCATGACGGACAAGGCACCGGTCGCCACGACGATCCCGACCGAGGGCGCGACCGGCTGGTCCGACACCTGGATGATCTCCTCGAAGGCCCAGCACCCGACCTGCATGTACAAGTGGATGAGCTGGATCACCACGCCGAAGGTGCAGGCGGAGGTGGCCCAGTGGTTCGGCGAGGCGCCCGCCAACCCCAAGGCGTGCGGGTACACCGCCAAGGGCTTCTGCTCGACCTACCACGTCGGCGACCCGGAGTTCTACAAGCGCCTGGCGTTCTGGAAGACCCCGGTGAAGGACTGCGGCGACGACCGCGGCAGCAAGTGCGTGGACTACTCCCGCTGGGCCCAGGCCTGGACCCAGATCAAGGGCTGAGCCGCTCCGCTCCGGCACCGGCCCGCGGGTCGGGTCGCGGACGTCAGGGCCAGCGGTACTCCGCGCCCTCCGACGGGACGTGGTGGGGCAGGTAGCACTTCGTCGTGACGTGCTCGTCCTTGCAGTCGAGGCACAGGTAGGTGCGGTGGCCGCGCAGCCCGCGGCCCCGCCTGTCGCAGGGCGGGCAGACGCACGGCGACCAGCCGACGATGACCCGGCCCGGGTGGAGCCTGTGCCCCGCCGGACACAGGAACGGGACGTGTTCGAGAGCCTGCACGCCTCGACCCTACTCGAACAAACGATCGATCGAGAAGCGGCCTTCCGCACGTGGCGGGAGTCAGTGGTCGCGGGTGGCGGTGTGGTGGGCGAGGGCGCGCAGTTCGGCGGCGGCGCAGGGGGCGGCGTCGGCGGCGTCCAGCTCGGCGAGGGCCTCGGCCAGGAGCTCGTCGGCGCGGGCGGCGGCCCAGGAGCGGCCGCCCGCCGCGTCGGCGAGGCCGGCGGCGCGGACCACCTCCTCGTCGGTGAGCGGCGTGTCGCGCAGGTAGAGCGCGGCGAGCTCGTCGCCGGCGGCGCCGCCCGAGGTGAGGGCCGCGACGAGGGGCAGCGACTTCTTGCGGCGGCGCAGGTCGGCGTGGACGGGCTTGCCGGTGACCGCCGGGTCGCCCCAGATGCCGAGCAGGTCGTCGGCGAGCTGGAAGGCGAGCCCGAGGCGCTCACCGAAGGCGCGCAGGCGCGCCACCTGCCCGGCGGTGCCGCCCCCGTACACGGCGCCGAGCGCGCAGGAGGCGCCGAGCAGCGCGCCGGTCTTGCCCGCGGCCATGGCCAGGCACTCGTCGAGCGTGACGTCCGCGCGCTCCTCGAACGCCAGGTCGGCGCGCTGGCCCTCGACCAGGTCGAGGACGGCGCGGGCGAGGATGCGGACGCCGCGCGCGACCACCGCGGACGGCTCCTCGGCGAGGAGCTCGTAGGCGGCGGCGAGGAGGGCGTCCCCGGTGAGGATCGCGGCGTTGGCGCCGAAGACGGCCCAGGCGGTGGGGCGGTGCCGGCGGGTGAGGTCGCCGTCCATCACGTCGTCGTGCATGAGGGAGAAGTTGTGCGCGAGCTCGACCGCCACGGCGGCCGGCAGGGCGGCCTGGACCGTCCCGCCGACCGCCTCCGCGGCCAGCAGCGTGAGCGCGGGCCGGATCGCCTTGCCGCCCGCCCCGGCGGCCGGGCGGCCGCGCTCGTCGCGCCAGCCGAAGTGGAAGCCCGCGGTGGAGCGCGACGCGTCCGGCATGGCCTCGACCACGTGCCGCAGCGCGGGGTCGAGCAGGCGGCGGCTCCAGGTCAGCACCTCCGCCGCGGCCCGGGGGCGGTGCCGCGGCTCCGTGCGGTGGTCGCAGCCGACCACGGCCGGGTCGTCTCTCCAGGCGGGCATGGCGTGTCCCCTCTCCTCAGCGGGCGATCTCGACGTTCTCCAGGACGCCGAGGGCGTCGGGGACCAGCACGGCGGCCGAGTGGTAGGCGCTGACCAGGTAGGTCAGCAGCCCCCGGTCGTCGATGCCGGTGAACCGGACCGACAGGCCCGGCCGGACCTCGCCCTCCAGCCCGGTGCGGTGCAGGCCGATGACGCCCTCGTCGTCCTCGCCGGTGCGCAGCGCGAGGATCGAGCTGGTCCCGGTCGGGGAGATGGGGATCTTGTCGGACGGGAGGATCGGGACGCCGCGCCAGGCGTGCGCGCGGCGTCCCTCGACCTCGACGGGTTCGGGGTACACGCCGCGGCGGGTGCACTCCCGGCCGATCGCGGCGATCGTCTTCGGGTGGGCGAGGAAGAACCGGGTCTTGCGGCGCCGCGCGAGCAGCTCGTCCATGTCGGCGGGGGTCGGGGGGCCGCCGAGGGTCTGGATGCGCTGGCGCAGGTCGGCGTTGTGCAGCAGGCCGAAGTCGGGGTTGTTGATCAGTTCGTGCTCCTGGCGCTCCCTGATCTCCTCGATGGTCAGCCTGAGCTGCTGCTCGACCTGGTCCATCGGCTCGCCGTAGAGGTCGGCGACCCGGGAGTGGACGCGCAGGACCGTCTGGGCGACGGCCAGCCCGTACTCGCGGGGCGAGGCCTCGTAGTCGACGAACGTGCCGGGCAGGACGGGTTCGCCGCCGTGCCCGGACGCCACCTCGATCGCCGCCTCGCCGTGCCTGGTCTGCGGCGGGACGGGCGCGGCCCGGTACTCCTCCAGGTGCGCGCGCAGCGGCGCGGACCGCTCGGTCAGCTCGTCGATCGCCCCGCGCGGCAGCGTCAGGACGATGACGGGGGTGAGCGCGCGGAACGTGTGCGCCCACTCCCCCGGCTCGCCGAGCAGCGCGTCGGCGCCGAAGAACCGGCCGTCGGCGAGGACCCCGACCCGGCTCTCGGCGTCGTAGGCGCCGGGCGCGGTCTCCTCGACCTTGCCGTGCGCGACGAGGTGGACCGCGTCGAGGGGCCCGCCCGACTCCGCGATCACCTCGCCGGGCCGGTACTCGCGCTGCTCGAAGCGCGCGGCGAGACCGTCCAGGACCGCGGGGTCGGGCAGGCCGCGCAGCGGCGGCAGCTCGGCCAGTTCGGGCGGGACGACGCGGACCGCCGCGCCGTCGTTGACGAACGTCACGAGGCCGTCGCCGAGCCGGTAGGTGAGCCGGCGGTTCACCCGGTAGGACCCGGCGTCCGCGCGCACCCACGGCAGCTGCGACAGCAGCCACCGCGGGGTGGT
Organism: Actinomadura sp. NPDC000600; assembly: GCF_040492135.1. Classification (NCBI taxonomy): domain Bacteria; kingdom Bacillati; phylum Actinomycetota; class Actinomycetes; order Streptosporangiales; family Thermomonosporaceae; genus Actinomadura; species Actinomadura sp. NPDC000600. Next base: position 462,757 of record NZ_JBEUPD010000001.1, on the reverse strand, counting down.
GCCCTGCGTCTGCGGGACGGACTTGGTCGTCGTGGCGAGGTTGCGCGCGGCCCGGGTGGAGAGGGCCGGCCGTTCCCGCGTCACGCGCCGGCACCGCCGTGCGCGACCTCGACCGACTCCAGCATGCCGAGCGCGTCGGGCACCAGGACGGCCGCCGAGTAGTACGTGCTGACCAGGTAGTTGATGAGCGCCCTCTCGTCGACGCCCATGTAGCGGACCGACAGGCCCGGCTGGTACTCGTCGGGCAGGCCGACCTGGTGCAGCCCGACGACGCCCTGCGCCGCCTCGCCGGTCCGCATCAGCAGGATCGAGCTGGTGAGCGTGCGGCTGATGGGGATCTTGTTGCACGGGAAGATGGGCACGCCGCGCCAGCCGGGCACCTTGTGGCCGCCGACGTCGACGCTGTCGGGGTAGACGCCGCGGGCGCTGCACTCGCGGCCGAACGCGGCGATCGCCTTCGGGTGGGCGAGGAAGAACGCCGGGTCCTTCCAGACGAGGGTGAGCAGCTCGTCCATGTCGTCGGGCGTGGGCGGGCCGGAGCGGGTGTGGACGCGCTGGGAGAGGTCGGTGTTGTACAGCAGGCCGAAGTCGCGGTTGTTGACGATCTCGTGCTCCTGCCGCTCGCGCAGCGCCTCTATGGTCAGCCTGAGCTGCTGCTCGATCTGGTCCATCGGCTGGTTGTAGAGGTCGGCGACGCGGGTGTGGACGCGCAGCACGGTCTGCGCGACGCTCAGCTCGTACTCGCGGGGCGAGGCCTCGTAGTCGACGAACGTGCTCGGCAGGACGGGCTCGCCGTCGTGCCCGGAGGCCACCTCGATCTCCGCCTCGCCGTGCGCGTTGTGGGCGCGCGGGGGGCTCGTCCGGTACTCCTCCAGGTGCGCCTGGAGGGAGGCGGACTGGCCGAGCGTCTCCTGGAAGTCGGCCCGGCTCATGCTGAGGATCGTGCAGGTGGTCACGGCCTTGACGGTGTGCTCCCAGGTCGGGGGCTCCTCGCCCGCCTGCGTCGCGACGAGGGCCTGCTCGCCGAAGAAGTCGCCGTCGGCGAGCGTGCCGAGGACCGCGTCGGAGCCGTACTCGCCGGCGCCGATCTTGCTGAGCTTGCCGTGCGCGACGAGGACGACGCGGTCGACGGGATGCCCGCGCTCGACGACGACGTCGCCGGGCGCGTACTCCTGCTGGGCGAAGCGCCCCGCGATGGCGCCCAGGGTCACCTCGTCGTCGTAGCCGCGCAGCGGGGCCAGTTCGCCGAGCTCGCGCGGGATCACGCGGATGTCGGCGCCGGTGGTGACGAACGTGACCCGGCCGTCGCCCAGCGTGTAGGTGAGCCGCCGGTTGACGCGGTAGGTGCCGCCGGAGGCCTGCACCCAGGGCAGCAGCTTCAGCAGCCACCGCGACGTGATGCCCTGCATCTGCGGGACGGACTTGGTCGTGGTCGCGAGGTTCCGCGCGGCGTCGGTGCCGAGGCTCAGCCGGTGGTCCTGTTGCTGCTGGTCCTGGAGCTGCTGTTCCGTCACGTCACACACCACCGATTCGTCGTGGGTCCGAGGGGATGGCGGCCTTTGGCCACCGGTGACGCTACAGACGGTAATGAGACGGTTGCAAGCAGCCATGGGCTCCACCTCTGATTCGCCCTCGGGCCACACAAGTCGCACCGGTACGCGACTTCCCCTGCAATATGCATTCTTAGGCATATACGCAGGCGGTTATGATGACGCCATGACATCCGCGTTCGCCGTGCTCGCCGAGCCGGCCCGCCGCCGCATCCTGGACCTGCTGCTGGAACGTCCGCGCCCGGTGGGCGAGCTCGTCGAGCGGCTGGGGCTCACGCAGCCGGGGACGTCCAAGCACCTGCGCGTGCTTCGCGACGCGGGTCTCGTCCAGGCGCGCCAGGACGCGCAGCGCCGCGTCTACGAGGTCCGCCTGGAACCCCTCGCCGAGGTGGACGCGTGGCTGGCCCCCTACAGGCGCGCCTGGGCGTCGCGCCTGGACGCCCTCGAAGAGCACCTCGACGCGGCGGAATGACATGGGACGCCGCCGTTACCGCAGGCTCCTGGTAGGCGCCGACACCTACCGGTGGGTGGTGGGGCACCAGCATGAGAGGGACGAGGAGGGCATCCACGGCTGCCGTGAGGTCCTGCTTCTCAGCAAGGACGGGCGTCCGGGGAACATCAACGTCGTCTTCCGTGAAGGGCCCGGCAGGATCGTCCCGGACGGCGGCCCCTACACGCACAGCGGAAGCGTGTGCCGCGCGGAGGACGAGTCCATGCTCAACCTGCACAAGCCGAGCGTCGTCCGCGCGCTGGTCGACGTCGTGGTGGAGCGCGGCGAGGACTTCGGCTCCCGCGTCGAGCTCGACGGCTGGACCGTCATCGACGCCGTCTACGCGCGCCTGCGGGCGGCGGAGCGCTGACCACCGGTCCCCACCTCACCCTCGCCGCGCCCCGGCGCCCACCGGTTCCGGGGCGTTCTCCTCCCCGGCCTGGTCGATCGGCACCCGGGCCGTCTCGGGGATCCTGAGGATCGGCAGCAGCGCGACCAGCGCGACGATCATCAGGTAGTAGGCCGGGACGTAGTTGGAGCCCGTGGCGTCGATCAGCGAGCCCACGAGCACGGCCGCCGTGCCGCCGAACAGCGACGTCGAGATGTTGTAGCCGATCGCAAAGGCCCCGTACCGCACCTTCGTCGGGAACATCGCCGGGAACGTCGCGCCGATCACCGCCAGCATGAGGACCAGCAGCCCGCCGATGATCGCGTAGCCGACCGCGACCCCCGCCGGGTCGTGCGTCTGCATCAGCGCGAACGCCGGCCAGGACAGCACCAGGAAGCCGGTCGCCGCGGCAACCAGCAGCGGCTTGCGGCCGACCCGGTCCGACAGCGCGCCCAGCGGCAGGATCACCGCCATCATCGCCGCCTCCACGCCGATCGTGGTGAGCTGCGATGTGGTGTCGTCCATGTCCAGGAAGTCGACGAGGTAGGACGGCATGAACGTCAGCAGCGTGTAGACGGCGACGTTCAGCAGGACCACGATCCCGATCAGCCTCAGGATGGTGCGCCAGTGGTGCTCCACGGTCTCCTTGAGCGGCGACCGGGCCTTCCTGCCCTCCGCCTCCATGTGCTGGAAGGTCGGGGTGTCCTCGATCCGCGTCCGGACGTAGAGCCCGACGGCGCCGAGCGGCAGCGCGATCAGGAACGGGATGCGCCAGCCCCACTCGTGCATCGCGCCCTCGCTGAGCGCGAGGTCGATCCCCAGCACGAGCCCGGCGCCCAGGATGTAGCCGCCGAGGGTGCCGAACTCCAGGAACGCGCCGTAGAACCCGCGCCGGTTCGTCGGCGCGTACTCGGCGATCATCGTGGCGGCGCCGCCGTACTCGCCGCCCGTCGAGAAGCCCTGGACGAGCCGCACGGCGAGCAGCAGCAGCGGCGCGGCCATCCCGATCGTGGAGTACCCGGGCAGCACGCCGATCACGAACGTGGAGCCCGACATCAGGATGATGGTGGCCGCCAGCACCCGCTTGCGGCCGAGCCTGTCGCCCATGGGCCCGAAGAACAGCCCACCGAACGGACGGGCGAGGAACGCCGCCGCGACCAGCGCGAACGAGCGCAGCGTGGCGCTGCCGCCCGCGTCCTCCGGGAAGAACACCGTGCCGATGATCGCGGTCATCACCCCGGCGCTGAACACGCCGAAGTCGAACCACTCGATGCAGTTGCCCATCGCCGAGGCGATCACCGCCTTGCGGACGGCGCCCTCGTGGGGCTCCGCGCCCTCCGGCGGGCCGGAGCCCTCGCCTCCGCGTCCCGGATCCGCTCCCTGCCGCGCGTTCGTCGACTCTTCCACGGCCGACCTTCTGCCCGAAGATCAGCGGAAGTAACACCGGAGTGAGGCTCCGCTGACGGTGCGGCAGAAGGCCCTGGTCACGCCTTCGCGGTCACGCCTTCCGGGACTTGCGCGGTGTGCGCGCGGTGTCCTCGTCGTCGTCCGCGGCGGTCCCGTTTCCCGCGTCGCCGGCGCCGCCGAGGAGGTCGTCCGGCAGCGACGGCAGGACGGTCGTGCGCTGCGGGTCGCCGCCCAGCGGATCATCGTTTCGCGCGCCGCCGCTGCGGGGCGGGGCCTCGCTCCGGGCGGACGGCTCGCCGGTGCTCCCCGGGTCGCCCGGCAGCTCGTCGGTGCGCTGCGGATCGCCGTCCAGCAGCTCGTCGAGGGTGGTGGTGGCCTGCGGGTCGGCCGGCTCGTCGAGCAGGTCGTCCTCGGGGATGGCGACGAGCGCCTGCGTCTCCTGCGCCTCCCGCGTGATCACCCCGCTGGCGAGGACGGTGTTGCGGTGCCGCAGCGCGCCGTTCTCGCGGAGCAGGTTGTCGTTGTCGGAGCGGGCGCGGGCGATGCGGCGGCTCAGCCGGACGTGCACGAGGAGGCCGCCGGCGGCGGCGCCGAGGACGAACCCGGCGACCGGGAGGCCGACGGCCGGGGGCGCGAGCGTGGCGACCAGCGCGACGACGACCAGCGCGACGACGACCGCAAGCGCGAGCAGGTGCTCTTCCACCCAGTCCAGGACGGTGTTGACGCGCTTGGGGATCCTCACTCGCCTTCTCCTCCACTCGGTTGGGAACCGGGGCGACGACCGGGCCGGGGCGCGGTGTTCCGGCGCCGTGGCTCCGCCGTTCCAGGGGACGCCGCCGGGCTCCGCGGCCGGGACGGCTCCGGGCTCGCGCCCCTTGCGCGCCGCCCTGTCGTTCGACGGGCTCCCGCGGATCGTGATCGGAGGGAGACCTTGCCGAAACCCTAACAGGATGTGACGGCCGCATCCGACCCGGCGCCCCCGCGCGCCGCCCCCGGACCGCCGCGCCGCCGTCCGGTGCGACCGCGCCGCGTGATGCCCCTCTCTGGTGCGCCCGCCGGGATGCGAGCACGTGGTCGCGGCGAATATCGTCCATTGATATGAGCGAACACTTTGACGTCGTGGTCCTGGGCGCGGGCCCGGGTGGTTATGTCGCCGCGATCCGGTCGGCACAGCTGGGGCTGAAGACGGCGATCATCGAGGAGAGGTACTGGGGCGGGGTGTGCCTCAACGTCGGCTGCATCCCCTCGAAGGCGCTGCTGCGCAACGCCGAGCTGGCGCACATCTTCACCCAGGAGCAGAAGACCTTCGGGATCAACGTCGAGGGCAGCGTGTCCTTCGACTACGGCGTCGCCTACCAGCGCAGCCGCCAGGTGTCGGACAAGCTCGTCAAGGGCGTCCAGTTCCTGATGAAGAAGAACAAGATCACGTCCTATGACGGGCGCGGCACGTTCACCGACCCGAACACCCTGCAGGTGGCCCGGCAGGACGGGTCGAGCGAGACGGTGACGTTCGACAACTGCATCATCGCGGCCGGCGCGCACACCAAGCTGCTGCCGGGCACGTCGCTGTCGGAGCGGGTCGTCACCTACGAGGAGCAGATCCTCAGCTCCGAGCTGCCGGGCAGCATCGTCATCGCGGGCGCGGGCGCCATCGGCGTCGAGTTCGCCTACGTGCTGCACAACTACGGGGTGAAGGTCACGATCGTCGAGTTCCTCGACCGGATGGTGCCGAACGAGGACGCCGAGGTGTCCAAGGAGCTGGCGAAGCGGTACCGCAAGCTCGGCGTGGACGTCCTCACCTCGACCCGGGTCGACGCGATCGACGACTCGGGCGAGAAGGTCAAGGTCACCGTCACCGGCAAGGACGGCGCGCAGCAGGTGCTGGAGGCCGACAAGGTGCTCCAGGCGATCGGGTTCCAGCCGAACGTGGAGGGCTACGGGCTGGAGAAGACCGGCGTCGCGCTGACCGAGCGCGGCGCGATCGACGTGGACGGCCGCTGCCGCACGTCCGTCCCGCACATCTACGCCATCGGCGACGTCACCGCGAAGCTGATGCTCGCGCACGCCGCCGAGGCCATGGGCATCGTCGCCGCCGAGACCATCGCCGACGCCGAGACCATGGAGCTCGACTACGTGATGATCCCGCGCGCCACCTACTGCCAGCCGCAGGTCGCCTCGTTCGGCTGGACGGAGGCGCAGGCGAAGGAGCAGGGCTTCGACGTCAAGACCGCGAAGTTCCCCTTCAGCGCCAACGGCAAGGCCCTCGGCCTCGGCGAGGGCGAGGGCTTCGTGAAGGTGATCAGCGACGCGAAGTACGGCGAGATCCTCGGCGCGCACATGATCGGCCCCGAGGTGACCGAGCTGCTGCCGGAGCTGACCCTGGCGCAGCAGTGGGACCTCACCGTCAACGAGGTCGCCCGCAACGTGCACGCCCACCCGTCCCTGGGCGAGGCCATGAAGGAGGCCGTGCACGGCCTGGCCGGGCACATGATCAACCTCTGATTCCGGCGCTCCGGCGCTACGGCGCGAGGCCGCCGCCACGGTTCGTCCGTGGCGGCGGCCTCGCCGTTTCTCCAGGGTTCTTCCGGGGGTCAGGGCCAGCGCTTCAGGGCCCGGTAGGCGGGCTGCCACTGCGTCTCGAACGCGGCGCGGGCCGGTTCGGGCAGGACGGCCAGCGAGGTCGCCACCGTCGCCTCGTCCGCTCCGTCGAGGATCCAGGGGAGCACGCGCGGGCCGTTCGGGCCGACGTGGCGGCCGTGGGCCTGGCCGAAGTTCTGGAACTGCTCCAGGGTCAGGGTGGCGTCGAGCAGCGGCAGGGCCTCCTTCTCCTCGTGCGCGAGGTGCGCGGTGAGGGCGGTGGCGAGGGCGTCGACGAGTTCGCCCACGGGTTCGGCGCCCGTGTCGATGGCCTCGATCAGAGGGTCGACGGCGGCGTGCTCCGCCTCCATCGCGTCCAGAAGGGCCAGGTCGTCGCCGCGGCCGTCGAGGGCCTTCCGGACAACGGGCCAGAGGGCCTCGTCCTCGGCGGTGTGGTGGGCGTGCAGGGCAGTCTTGAACAGCTCCCAGCCCGCCGCCGCGGCGAGGAGGCGGCGGGGGTCGTCGTCCTCGCGCGCGGTGACCTTGGCGAGGTGCTCCAGTTCCCTCCTCAACGCGTCGTGCATGGCGTACATCAGGGTCCAGTCGTATTCGCTCATCGTTCCTCCTTCACCGCATTGACGGAGCGGCCGGAGGAAAGGTGACGAACCGGAGAGGACTGGTCAGGACGTGTGCGTGGGCGCGGGTTTGGTGAGGCGGCTGAGGAGGCGCTGGCCCTGGCGGGAGCTGATGTCCAGCCGGCGGGCCAGTTCGGCGCCGGTGATGCCGGGTTCGGCGTCGAGGATGGCGAGGGCGCGGGCCTCGTTGTCGGTGGCGACGCCGCGCGGGGCCGGCCGGCGCGGGGGCTTCTCCGACGGGGCCCTGGCCGCCGGTTTCCTCGGTGCGGGCTCCTTCGGCGCGGGCTCCTTCGCGGGCGGGGCCTCGTCCACCGGTTCCGGCTGCGGCGCCGTCAGCTCGGTCACGCGGACGAGGGCCTGGTCGAGCATGACGCCGTCGCGGAGCATCCACACGACGTCGGCCGGGGCCCTGCTCTTCCACTTGCGGCCGTAGTGGGCGTCCAGGAGGGCCAGGGCGTGGCGGCGGCGCTGCTCGGCGGTCAGGGCGTGCGGGTAGGAGGTGATCTGCCACAGCACCATGCGGCGCCACAGCCGGAACGTCGAGAACGGCGCGAGCAGCCACCGCGCCAGGGGGATCCCTTCGCGGACGATCCCGGCGGCGATCCCGGCACGGCGGCGGATGGCGTGCCGGACGGCCTCGATGAACGTGATGAACAGCACCGGCATGGCGGCGTGCATCACCATGCCGGTCACGTCGCCGTGCGCGGCCGAGACGTTCAGCCAGACGGTCGCGGCGGTGAACGCGAACGCCATCCAGCGCAGCGCCGGCATCGGCATGGCCAGCCACTCCAGCAGGAGCGCGACCGACACCAGCGCGAGGATGCCGAGGTCCACGCCCGCCGGGACGATCCACGCCTGGCCGCCGAACCAGGGCTCGGCCACGTCGCGGACGGAGGCGAACGACCCGTAGCCGCCGAGCCCGGCCAGGCCGGCGAAGAACAGCCCGCCGACCCCGGCCAGGACCCGCTGGGCCCGGGTCAGCGGCACGGCGGCCGCGCGCGGCTCGTCCATCGGCGTCCCTCCGTCACGGGGTCGAGAGCACCCCGCGACGGTAGCGTGCCCGCGACGGCCGTCCGGACGAAAGCGCCATAACCCCCCAGAAGCCGCAGGTCGCCCGGGGGTCAGCGGAGCGGGTCGAACGGGTCCAGCTCGCGGGGGCGGCGGCCGGTCGCGATCATCTCCGCGAGGAGGCTCCCGGTGGCCGGGCCGAGCGTGATGCCCCACATGCCGTGGCCGCCCGCGGCGAAGACCCGCGGCGACCGGGTGGCGCCGATCAGCGGGAGGCCGTCGCGGGTGCAGGGGCGCGACCCGACCCACTCGTCCTGCCGGGCGTCCAGGTCGGCGCCGTGCAGCAGCGGGCGCGCGGCCTCGGTGATCGCCCTGATCCGGCGCGGGTCGAGCGGCGCCTCCGGGCGGCGGAACTCCATCATCCCGGCGACGCGGAGCCGGTCGCCGAGCGGCGTGCATGCGACCCGCTGCGCGGGGAAGTACACCGGGCCGTCCGGGACGCGCTCCATCGGCACGCTGAAGCTGTAGCCGCGGCCCGCCTGGACGAGCGCGCCGACGCCGAACCGCCGGGCGAGATCGCCGAGCCACACGCCGCTCGCGAGGACCACCGCGTCGAACGCCTCGAAGTCGCTGCCGCCCGTGCGGACGGCCACGCCGCCCGGCTCGTCGCGGACGTCGGCGACCTCCGCGCCCACGCGGATCTTGCCGCCGCGGTCGCGGACGGAGTCGGCGAGGGCGTGCACGAACACGCCCGGGTTGATGAAGCGCTGGCCGCGCAGCAGGATCGCGGCGCCGATCTCGTCCGACAGCGCGGGCTCCACACGCCGCGCCTCGTCGCCGGTCAGGACCTCGTACTCCAGTTCCTGGCCCGCCGCGCGGATGTGCTCGATCTCCTCCAGCAGGACGCGGCGCTCGTCCGCCGTCCGGTACGCGGCGAGGAAGGAGCCGGCATCGTTCGTCTCCGCGCGGACGCCGCCGTCCAGCAGGGCGTCGAAGCTCGGCAGCGCCCGGCCGTTGATCGGCACCAGCGCCTCCATCGCGCGCCGCCACCGGGCCGCCGTGCTGTTGCGGGCGAACCCGGCGAGGAACCGCAGCAGGCGCGGGTTCGCGCTCGGCGGGACGTAGACCGGCGACGACGGGCTGAGCACCGCGCGCACGCCGTAGGAGAGGACGGCCGGTTCGGGAAGCGGCGTCGCCAGGCCGGGGGTCAGCCACCCGGCGTTGCCCCAGGACGCTCCGGCCGCGACGTCCCGCCGGTCGAACACGGTGACGTCGTCGCCGTGCTCCTGCAGGAACCATGCGGTGGACAGACCGACCATGCCCGCCCCCACGACGGCGACTCGGCGCGCCATGACCTCTCCTCTCCTTCGTGAATCACGTCACTTCGATGGTGATGCGTCCGCCCGCCGATGCCCCTGTCGCATTCGGCCAATCTGGACGACGACCATGATGCGAAGCGCACAATGGAGGAAAGGGAGGAGAACGCATGATCAGCGTGACCGGCCTGGTCGACGCGCTGGGCCCGGGGCTGCTGCGCCTGGTCGCGCCCGGCCGGGACGCGCAGGTGCACGACGTCGTGCTGGCCGAACCGGGCGAGGCGGCCGGACGGCCGGGCGAGATCGTCCTCGGCGCGGGCGTCACGGACCCGGCGGGCGCCGTCGCGCTCCTGGAACGCGCCGACGCGGCGCGGGCGAGCGGCGTCGTGCTCAAGTCGCCCCTCGCCGGGGCCGCCGAGGTGGCGGCCGCGGCGCGCCGCCTGGAGCCGGCGCTCATGGAGCTCCAGCGGGACGCGTCCTGGACGCACGTCATCTGGCTGGCGCGCGGCGCCATCGACCGCGCCGCCGCACCGTTCCCGGGACCGTCCGGACCGCGGGACGACCTGTTCGCCCTGGCCGACACGGCGGCGGAGATCGCCGACGCCCCGGTGACGCTGGAGGACGCGCGCTCCCGCGTCCTCGCCTACTCGGGCCGCCAGGACAGCACCGACCCGGCCCGCGTCTCCACGATCGTCGGCCGCCGCGTCCCGCCGCAGGTCATCGCTCATCTGCGGGCCTCCGGCGTGTTCCGCAAGCTGGCCCGGTCGAGCGACCCCGTCCTCGTCCCCGCGGGGCCGGACGGCATGCTGCCCCGCCTCGTCATCCCGGTCCGCGCGGGCGGCGAATGGCTCGGCTCGATCTGGGTGGTGGCGCGCACGCCGATCCCCCCGGACCGCGTCCTGCGGCTGGCCGACCTGGCCTCCGTCCTGGCCCTGCACCTGCTCCGCCTCCGCGCCGAGGCCGGCGTCGCCCGCCGCGTCTCGGCGGACCAGTTGCGCGCCGCGCTCCAGGACGGCTCCCAGCCCGTCCCGGCCCCGCCGCCCTGGCGCGTGGCCGTCCTCGGCAACCAGGCCGAACCCGAGGACATCCGCCAGCGCCTCGACCTGTGGGACGCCCTGACCCGCCGCTACGGCTGGCACCGCCCGCTCCTCACCGACCTGGCCGGCACGGTCTTCGCGGTGGTGACGGAGCCCGGCCGCGACACCGCCGAGTCAGGCACGATGCCCTGGCTGCGCGACGTCCTTTCCCGCGCCCGCGCGCACGACCGCACCCTCTACGCGGCGGCGGGCGGCCTGGCCCGCTCCCCCGCCGACCTCCCCCGCTCCCGCACCGAGGCCACCGAACTCGCCGCGCTAGTCGCATCCGGTCGCCTCACCCCTGGAACGGCCCTCCTGGAGGACGCCTGGGAGGCCGTAGTCGTGGAACGCGCAAGAAAGGCCGTCGGCACCGACCTCCTGGGCGGCCCCCTACCGGCCTTGCGCGCCCACGACGAGAAGCACGGAACGTCCTACCTCCCGACCCTCGCCGCGTGGCTGGACCACTACGGCGACCCCAAGGGAACGGCCCAGGCTTTGGACGTCCACCCCAACACCCTCCGCCACCGCCTACGCCGCATGGCAGAGGTCACCCCCGTAGACCTGTCGACCCCCCAGAAACGCCTGGCCCTCCGCCTCCAACTGACCACCCTCGAATAGCCCGCAAGTCGGCTGGAACGGTCATTCGGGAGTGGGCGACGTTCCCGATGCGGGTGCGGGCGGCTGCGGCCGAGAGGCCTCGAAGGGGGTTCCGTCAGGCAGGAACTCGTGTTTCCACAGCAGTTCCCGATCGGATCGATCGGGTCCATAGCGCCGCGCACGCCAAAGTATTAGAGCGATCCCTAGCGTCTGGACCATGGCCGCGATGGCGATCCTGCGGATGGAGTAGCCATCCCACAGCATCAGCGACAACACGAACACCCCCCACAACAGCGGCAGGCGTACGGAGGCCCACTGGCTCAAGATGTCATCCCGGACCCACCAGCGATACTTGTACGGAACGCGCTTGCCCCGGAGACGGTAGGCAAGAAGGTGGCGCAGGGGAGGGCGCACGCGGTGTCGGGTGGCCAGCCCGCCGCGGATGACGGCCCATGATTCCCGCAGCGTGGGTGTGGAGCGTCCGGGTTCGGCGGCGTCCAGAAGCGTGCCCAGCAGTTCGGCACCGCGGATCTCGCGGTAGTGGCGCGGGTAGGCGCGCAGCAGAAGGCGGCAGCGGTTCTCGTACCGAGTGCTCATGCCAGCTCCGGGGAGATGCGGGGCAGGGAGAGGCGAGATCGGGCGCGGGCGGCCAACGCGGCGCGGCGCTCGGTCTCGGCTTCGACGGCTTGGCGGCCGGCTCCGGTGAGGGTGTAGTAGCGGCGGAACCGCCCGTCCACGACCTCCTCGCGGTGGACGTCGACCAGACCCTCGGTGCCGAGCCGGTCCAGGGCGGTGTACAGGGTGCCCGAGGCGAGTTTGATCCGCCCCTCCGACAACTCCCCGACCGCGCTGATGATGCCGTAGCCGTACAGAGGTTCAGGGGCGAGAGCGAGCAGGATCAGGTAGCTCTGCTCCCGCATCGGTCGACTCATACGGCATATATATCGCCTAACTACACATCTCGTCCAGCCAGGGTCTGAACGGTGGGCGGGTCCAGCAGGCCGGGTCACCGCCTGCGAGCCCGCGCGGGGACGCGTCGAAGCAGGCCCAGCCGTGGGCCGCTTGGCCGGTCTTTCGAATGTCAAGGCCCCCTGGGGCCATTTCGCAGCACACTGGCACGTGTTCACGAGATGGCTTTCTCATTTCTCGCCTATATTCCCCCATCCGTTCTTTGAGCATATTTTCGGTGAACCGCGAGTTAATTCGCGACCAATGGCGAGCAAGCGTCTCACGCGAGAGTGAACTGGCGACAGCAGGCTGCGATACGTCGTCGCGCACGGTCCGTTGACCTGGTTCGCAGCCTTCAGTCGGATGTAGAGCCGATAGTGCCGGGGAGCCCATTGATTAATGGTTCCGGAGGCCCTGGGGCGGGCGGATTCCGCTCTCGATAATCGACATGCCGTCGATCGCCCGTGCCCTCTGGGAAACGCGTGGCGATCACAGATACGTTCGAGGAGAACAAGCGTGTCGATGAAGAAGTTCGTGCCGCTCGCCGCTGCCGCGCTCACCACGGCGGGCCTGGTGGCGGCCGCTCCGGTGGCCTCCGCCTCCCCGTCCGGCGCCGGCGCGGGGACCGGAAAGGTCACCGTGGCCAAGGTCGGCAAGCCCAAGTACATCGCCTACACCAACTGCAAGGCGAAGGGGCGCTGGGGGAAGGGCTACATCAAAACCGACGGCAAGCCGACCAAGAAGCACCCGCTCGTCACGGTCGTCGAGTGGGGGTACGCCATCCAGAAGACCAAGGGCAACCACAAGAACTCGATGGTCAGGTCGCTGCTCGCCGTCCACGAGGGCACCGGCAAGTGGCGCCTGTCCGGCGGCCCCGGCTACACCGGGAGCAACGCCGTCGAGGACAGCAAGTGGCACAAGGGCAAGCTGGTCCAGTGGACCTCCATCGGCCGGGGCCGCATGGGCGAGAACGCCATCGAGTTCTGGTTCGACTTCGACAAGGGCACCGGCGGCCACTGCGACGCGCCGCTGATCCGCTACACGCAGCTCAAGCCCATCAGGTAACCGGACGCCGACGGCGGGGCCGGCACCTGCAAGCCGAGCCCCGCCCCCGGCCCTGCCGCATGGCGCGTTGCGCACTGGCACATCGCGCAGAAGGCCGCTGCTCGCCCAGCCACCTGACCACCATCAACCAGGCCATCCTCACCCTCGCCCCCACGCCAATGGAGGTTGGAGTCAGCTCATTGAAAATAGGCGAACCGAATCATTTGTATGCACCAGAAAGCCCCGTCGCCGCCGCAGGTCACATATCAAGAAGATGCTTGAGAAGCTCGACGGTGCGCTCCGGGGTCGCACTGTCGACGCACAGGCGTTCCATGGCCTGCAGGTAGCTGTCGACATCATTGGGTTTATCCAGGTACATTTCGCCGGTGAGGGTCTCAACGTAAACCACGTCCGGCAGTTTCTGCTCGGGTCGAAAAATCGTGAAGCCGCCTCCCTTGGCCTTGTGGCCTCCGACCCTGAACGGCATGATCTGGATGGTGACGTTGGGCAGTTTCGACATCTCGATGAGGTGCTCGAACTGGCCCCGCATCACTTCAGGTCCGCCGATGGGGCGCCGTAGCGCCCCCTCGTCCACCACGGCCCACAGGCGCGGCGCGTCCGGGCCCGTGAGGCGTTCCTGACGTTGCAACTGCAGTTCCACTCGCTGGTCGATCTCGTGTTCGGCAGCTCCGTTGCCGCTCAGGCGTATCACCGCACGCGCATACGCCTCCCACTGCAGTAGCCCTGGGACCAACTGCAGTTCATATGTGCGGATCAACCCTGCAGACTCCTCCAGACCCATGAGCGTCTGAGGTTCAATGGATAGGACGCCATCTGCGTTGCTACGGGAGGTTTCGAAGTGATCTAGAAGCTGTTCAAGATGCTGGCAACGACGTTCGGCCTCGGTGGCGCGGCGACGGGCGTGGTCCAGCTGGCTGGTGATGTCGATAATCTCAGCCTCGAGACGGTCACGCTCGGCTTGCATGGCAGCACGGTCTGCGTCCCACGCGACCTCCAGCCCATCGTGGCGGCGAATGCGTTCGGCAAGCTGCTCTTCCAGCTGCGTAGCATAGCGTTCAGCCGCACGCTGGCTTACGACTGCGATGTGTAGCTCGTCGCGGACCATCCGCACTCGGTACCCCTGCGGATGAGCAACTTGCAGTGCCTCCATTTGCAGCGCGGCCAGGTGGGCGCGAACTTCAGGGGATACCTTTTGATCCTTCTCAGCTTTGATAGCCAACAGACGATCTAGAAACGCTTGGTCTCCGGGAACGCGAGTACCACTGAGGTAGCGTGAAATAGTCCCCTTATCGAAGTGATAGGTGTGGGCAAAGCGATTCTGTGACATCCCCACCTGAAACCACAGCATGCGCAGCGCTTCGGCCCATACCCGTATCTCCGGGCTGAGCCTAGGGTCCAGGGGCTTCAACCTGCCCGAGGTTGACGGGTCAGATGCGTACCGGGAGACGATGTCGGCCATGCGTCCATCATCGGCGGCCGCACCTTCAGTGTTCCACTCGATTCACTAAGCCAACGTTGCCATCTTCCGCAACACCCCCTCGAAGTGGTCGTTGCGACATGGTGCAACAACCACCCGGGCTGGCTATCTGGATCTAGTCGCGCCACAGCGGCGCCGGGACCTGGACACAGCGAGGTGGCATGCAACATCCAGAACTCCCTCCCGACCGGCACAGGCTCTTCGACTGGTGGTACGGAAGCCCAACGACTTGTCGGCTCATCGTGCGGGTACTGCTGATGGTTAATGTGATGCTGAGTGGTGGCATCACGGGCATGGTCGCTGCCTTCGTGGTGTGGCGATGGGGCGGATCGTCTGCGGCGGGCGCTCTCATCATGGGAGCCTCGGTCTCTGTCGCCGTTACAGGAGCGGCCGCCGGGCTGATCTCCTTTATTCGGGCCAGATGAGGCCGGGCATAGCGTAAGGAAGGGAATGAGTACTGGCCTGCCCTGGACTCCAGCAGGGCCGGCGGACTGAGCGCATGGAGTCCGACAATCACCGCCTCGCACACGAGGATGGAGGTTGTGGCATGAAGGCCTATTGGACCGTTGCCGCCCGGCACGACTCCAAACTCCTGTTAGACGATCCAGAGCGGCGTCACTGTCGTGCTGCCCTCACACAGCTCAGGGAGGAGAGACATCCCACGACTCGGCTTCGGGCTGCGGTCTGTCAGGTGACGGTGGTCAGTGCGCGCAACTCTCGTGCCGCAGGCAGGGCACGCGCCCGCTCGGGGAGTGTGTGGAGGATCTGGGCGGTCATGCGTCGGCGGGCGGGGCTCACTGGCAGGTCCTGCAGGGTGGTGAGGGTCTGGGCGAGCCCTGCGTCGACCTCTCCGCTGTGGACGGCGCCCATTGCCTCGATGACGTCGAGGTTGGCGATCGGGCCGAGGGTTCCGGATGGGTAGAGGCTGCGGGCGTCGTCCACGGCTTGGCGGGCCTTGGCGTCCCCCATCAACGTGTAGATGTACGCCTCGTTCCAGCGGAAGCGCGCTTCGCTCCACCCGAAGGTGGCCGGGTCCTCCGTCACCGAGTCCGGCAGGTTCTCGAACAACTCCGAAAGGTCGTTCATCGTCTTGCGGGCGGCTTCCCTGTCTCCGTGCTCCGCGGCGACGCTGGCACGCACGGCGTAGGCCCTTGGCAGGCCGCCGCTGGGCCTTCCATCCGCGATCGCGATGGCCTCGGCTGTGCGGGCCCCTATCTCCTGCGGCGAGAGCCCGAACCAGAACGCCTCCTCGGCTTCGCGCGCCCGAATCCAGACCTGGAGGTCGCGGTCGCCGGAGGCGTCGGCGGCCCGGCGCGCCGTCCCCCACGTCAGGCGGGCACCCCTCCGGTTGCCTATGTCACCGAACTCGATCGCCAGCAGCGACGACAGCCCCGCGCTGATGCGCAGCAGGTCTGAACGCGGCGCGTTGCCGCGATTGAGGAGTTCGCCGATGCCGATGATGTCGGCGGTCAGGTCGTTGATCAGCGAGCCGACCGGCTGGCGGTTGATGAGAAAGCCGTACTCGCGGATCGCGCTCTCCCATTCCTCCAGGTCGACGGGCCGATCGAGGGCGCGGTCGATGCTGGAGAGGATCTGCTCCAGGGCGCCGGGAGGGATCGCCGTTCCGGCGCCCAGGGCGGCGAGTAATTGGAGTGCTGCGCGGCGTTTCACGTCGTCGGTCCGATCGTCGGGAGTGGCGCTCGGTTCTTTGGTACCCGTCGGACAAACGGGCGATTCCTGGCCGAAGAGGTCCTTCTCCTCAAGACCGAACGCAGTGGCGTAGGCGGAGCCCCAGTCGGACGGGAAGACCTCGCCTTTCTCGTGCCGGTTGATCTGCCGGGAGAGGTTCTTGACCTGGCTCGCGTCCGGGTGGTCGATCCCGGCGGCGGCGTAGAGGCGGCGGGCGGCTTTGAACGGGCCCCAGCCGCGTGCGCGGCGTTCGGCTTCCAGGCGTACGGCCCATGGCGGGCGCGGCTGTTCAGTCACGGGGGCACCCTTCGACCGGAGAGGCGCGAGCGGACTTGTGTCCCTCCTACGGCCCCATTGTCGCCTTTCTCGGTCCGTGTGCGCGCGGTTTCACTGAGTTACGCGGGACATTCGCGTCCCGCGCTCGGAAGCGGGACAACGGAGGTCGAGGCGCATGGACGGCCGTATCAGCACACTGCTGCGGCGGGGCGGCATCACGCGGGCGAGGCGGGCGCGGACGTATGTATGGGGGTTGTCCGATTGGGCGCCGGGGGCGGCGCGGCGGGCGGTGCGGGACGCGCTGGACGGGTGGGGCGTCGCCGAGGCCGACATCGATGTGGCGGTGCTGCTGACGTCCGAACTCGTCACGAACGCTGTCCGGCATGTGCGGGACGAGTTGCGGGCCGGCGGGGTGGTCAAGGTCCGGCTCCGGGTGATGGACGGGGTGCTGCGCGTGGACGTGACCGACCCCGAGCCGGGGCTGCCCCGGCTCATGGCGGCGTCCGACACCGACGAGGGGCATCGGGGCATGGCCATCGTCGCCGCGTCCGCCCGACCGGTGGGGGTGGCACCCCGGGGCGGACGGCGGCAAAACCGTGTGGTGGGCGCAGGTGCTGGAGGTGCGCGGGTCGGGGGCGGCGGGCCGGGGCCGAGGCCGCTGAGCTGCGCAACGAATCGTGCACGAAGAGCCGGAAGACGCAACGAAATACCAGGTCAGAGCAAGATTGGCGCATTGGATTGCGCGGCCTTCGTTCTTAGGCTTTCGCTGAGTCGATCCCCCCTTCGGACGTTCCTGGAGACACGTATGACCGTCATGCCGGCAATGGAGCCGACCGCCGTCCGGACCGCGCTGCGGAGGCACTACCTGATGTGCCGTCCGGAGCACTTCGCCGTCACCTACGCGATCAACCCGTGGATGGACCCGGCGGCCGGGGCCGAGGCGGCGAAGGCCGTGGCGCAGTGGGAGGAGCTGCGGGCGGCGTACCTCGCGCTCGGGCACGAGGTGAGCCTCATCGACCCCATCGAGGGGCTGCCCGACATGGTGTTCGCGGCCAACGGGGCGCTGGTGGTCGGCGGACGGGTGTACGGGGCGAAGTTCACGCACCCGGAGCGGCACGCCGAAGGGCCCGCGTACGCGAAGTGGCTGCTGGAGAACGGGTTCTCCGAGCTGCTGGAGCCGCAGCACACCAACGAGGGCGAGGGCGACTTCCTCACGCTCGACCACGTCATCCTGGCCGGGACGGGGTTCCGGACGGACATCGCGGCGCACCAGGAGGCGCAGGAGTTCCTCGGCCGCCCGGTGGTGACGCTCCGGCTCGTCGACCCGCGCTTCTACCACCTGGACACGGCGCTGTTCCCCCTCGGCGGCGACAACGTGGCCTACTACCCCGGCGCGTTCTCCCCCGGCAGCCGGGCGGTGCTGGAGCGGCTGTTCCCGAACGCGGTCCTCGCGAGCGAGGCGGACGCGGCGGTGCTCGGGCTCAACGCCGTGTGCGACGGGCGCAACGTCGTCATCAACGCCGAGGCGGTCGAGCTGATCGACACCCTGCGGGTCCACGGGTACGAGCCGCTCCCGGTCGACCTGTCCGAGCTGCGCAAGGCGGGCGGCGGCCCGAAGTGCTGCACGCTGGAGCTCCGCTCCTGAGTGTCGCTAGTCGGCTAGGGCGGGGTGGCGGCGGGCCAGGGTGCGGGTGCGCAGGACGCCCGTTACGCCGATCGCCCAGATGCCGATCTGGACGGTCCAGGCCGCCCGGAACGCTCCAGGTGTGAATTCGCCCCCGGGTGACAGGGCGTCCAGGACGAGCCCGATCAGCAGGATCGTGACGAGGGAGGCGACGAAGCCGCCGACGTTGACGATGCCGGTCGCGGTGCCCTGCCGCCCGGGCGGGTTGAACGTCCGGGCGTAGTCGAAGCCGATCATCGAGCCGGGGCCGCCGGGCGCGATGCACAGCACGAGGAGCACCAGCAGCCAGGACGGCGCGGGCGGCGGCACGGCGAGCACGGCCGCCCACGCCGTCGCGTTGAGCGCGACGATGCCGAGGACGAGCCACGAGCGGCGCAGCGGGTAGCGCGCGACGAGCCGTCCGATGAACGGCCCGGACACGACGTTGACCAGGACGAACAGCGTCAGCAGCGTCGAGGCGGTCGCGGGCCGCATGCCCTGCCCTGACACCAGGTACGGGTAGCCCCACATCAGCGCGAAGGTGTTGGACGAGAACTGCGTGACGAAGTGCGACCAGAGGCCGAGGCGCGTGCCGGGGTGCCGGAACGCCTCGGCCAGGTTGGTGCGGGTCTCGCGCAGGGACGGGACGTTCGCGCGGCCGGGGCCGTCCCGCAGCACGGCGACGGCGAGCACCGCCATGAGGGCGCCGAGCGCGGCGGCGGAGCCGAACGCGGTGCCCCAGCCGGGGCCGTGCAGAAGGGCGACCAGGGGGATCGCGCTGAGCACCTGGCCGAGCTGTCCGAGCTGCCCGGTGAGCTGCGTGACGACCGGGACGTAGCGTCCGGGGAACCAGGTCGCGACGATGCCGAGGACGCTGATGAACGTCATGGCGTCGCCGGCGCCGACCATCACGCGGGCGGCGACGGCCGTCCCGACGTCGGCGGAGACCGCCATGAGCGCCTGCCCGCCGGCCATGAGCAGAGCGCCGCCCGCGACCATCCAGCGCGGGCCGACGCGGTCGAGCAGCAGCCCCACGGGGATCTGGAGGCCCGCGTAGACGAGCAGTTGCAGGACGGTGAAGGACGCGAGGATCCCGGCGGACGCGTCGAACCGGTGGACGGCGTCCAGGCCGACGACGCCGAAGGACGTCCGGTGCAGTACCGCCACGGCGTAGGCGAGGACGCCGACGCTCCACAGGACCCACGCCATGGGGGCGGGCTTCCGACGGGCAGGGGCTTTCTGGGGGGTTTGGGCGGTCTGCACGGATATCAAATTTATGTCACGACTGCCGGTGACCTTGCTGGCGGGGTCGCGACGGGCGGGGTCAGGACTTGCGGGGTCTCGCGCGCAAGTGCATGCGCTCCCCCTGCGGCCCGAACAGGCTGAGCACCTCGACCGGCCCGCCCTCGCCGCCGAACGAGTGCGGCAGCCGGGTGTCGAACTCGGCCGCCTCCCCCGCCTCCAGCACCATCTCCCGGCCGGCGAGGTGCAGGCGCATGCGCCCGTTCAGCACGTACAGCCACTCGTAGCCCTCGTGCGTCCGCGGCTCGGGCAGCGGGACGCGCTCGGGCACGAACATCTTGAACGCCTGGACCCCGCCGGGACGCCTGGTCAGCGGCAGGACGGTCATGTCGTGCATGCGCAGCGGCCGCGGCCGGATCCGCGGGTCCCCGACGGCCGGGGCGCCGACCAGCTCGTCCAGCGGGACCTGGTGGGCCTGTGCGAGCGGGAGCAGCAGTTCCAGGCTCGGCCGCCGCTTGCCCGACTCCAGCCGCGACAGCGTGCTCACCGAGATGCCGGTCGCCTCGGCGAGCGCGGTCAGCGTGACGTTCCTCTCCTGACGCAGCCTCCTCAGCCTCGGCCCGACACCGGCGAGGACGTCCTCGGTGGTCTCCATGCCCTCATTGCAGGATCGGCAAAGAACTTTGTCAAATCCGGAAGGCGCGGCGCACCCTCGTGCCATGACCGAACGAGACATGACCGAACGGGACGTACTGATCATCGGTGGCGGACCGGCCGGGCTGAGCGGCGCCCTCGTCCTCGCCCGCGCCCGCCGCTCCGTCACCGTCGTCGACGCGGGCGAGCCGCGCAACGCCGGGGTCGACCACATGCACGGCTTCCTCACCCGGGACGGGATGCCGCCCGCCCGCCTGCTGGAGACCGGCCGCACGGAGGTGCGCGGCTACGGCGGCGAGATCCTGGAAGGGAGGGTCGCCCGCGCCGAAGAGGACCGCGGTGGCTTCGTGCTCACGCTCGCGGACGGCACCCGGCTGCGAGGGCGCCGCCTGCTCGTCACCACGGGTGTGACCGACGTCCTGCCGGACGTCCCCGGGCTTCAGGAGCGGTGGGGCCGCGAGGCGCAGATGTGCCCCTACTGCCACGGCTGGGAGGTCCGCGACAGGAGGATCGCCGTGCTGGGGACGTCCCCGGGCTCGGTCCACCAGGCGCTGCTGCTGCGCCAGTGGTCGCCGGACGTGACGTTCGTCGCGGACGCGCCGCCGGTGGGCGAGGACGCGGCACGCCTGGCCGCGCGCGGCATCCGCGTCGCATCGGCCGGCGTGCGCCGCGTGGTCGTCGAAGACGACAGGCTCACCGGCCTCGAACTCGCGGACGGCTCCGTGCTCGGCTGCGACGCCGTGTTCCTCGCGCCGACCTGGGTCCCCAAGGCCGGGCCGCTGACCGACCTCGGTTGCGAGACCGGCGACGACGGCCTCGTGAAGGTCGACCCGACCGGTCGGACCAGCGTGCCCGGCGTGTGGGCGGCGGGCAACGTCGTCGTCCCCTTCGGCCAGGTCGTCATGGCGACCGCGGCCGGGGCGATGGCGGCCGCGATGATCAACGGCGACCTGGTCGAGGAGGAGGTCGCACAGGGCCTCGCCGCCTAGGCTCGGCGTGTGGTGAGCGACGGGCTGTCGGCGGGCGAGGTGCGGTGGCGGCGGGAGCGGGCGGCGTTGAACGACGCCCGCGGTCCGCTCGGCGAGGTCGCGGACGGGCTGTACCCGGACGTGCCGCGCGTAGCGGAGACGCCGCTGCTCTGCCGGGACGCCTGGATCCCCGGCGCGCCGATCCCGCTGGAGGAGATCCGGCTGGAGTGGGAGGACCGTCCCGCCCCGCCCGCGGTCGCCGATCCGGCCGAAGGGCTGCCGGACGGGTACCGGACGTACGCGGAGGCCGTCGCCGCCCTTGCCCCGCCGAAGGTCTTCGAGGACCGTCCGAGCTACCGCCTCGTGGCGGCCGATCCGCCGGTGCTTCGGCTCGGCCCCGCCCGCTACTTCGACGCCGTCAACGTGGGCGAGTCGGTTGCGCACGAACTGGCGGCCGGGGTGGCGGGGCTGCCGCTGCGGGACCGGGTCGGCGACCCGTGCGACCTGGCCCGCCGGCCCGCGCTGCCCGCCGTCACGACGGTCACCGTGACGACGTCCGGACGGTACGTCCTGCATCGGCGCGACCCGGCGAAGGTCGCGCACGCCGGCGGGCTCTACCAGGTGATGCCGGTCGGGGTGTTCCAGCCGCTCGGCGGCGAGCCGCCCGACCTGTGGCAGTGCATGGTCCGCGAGTACTCCGAGGAGTTCCTCGGCGCGGACGAGGACTACGGCGACGGCTTCGTCCAGGAGGACTGGCCCTTCCACCGGGCGATGACCGCCGCCCGGCACGAGGGGCGCATCCGGGCGCACTTCCTGGGGCTCGGCGTCGACCCGCTGACGCTCGCGCTCGACCTGCTGACCGTCGTCGTCATCGAGGACGGGCTGTTCGGCGAGCTCTTCGGCGGTCTCGTCGCGGTCAACGACGAGGGCGAGGTGTCGATGGCGCCGTTCGGCGGGGCCGTCCCCCGGCCGATGCAGCCGGCGGGAGCCGCCGCGCTCGGTCTGGCGCGGCGGCACCGCAAAGCTCTCGGGCTGTGACGGCGGTCGGGCTCACTCGCGGCTGAGCGAGCGCAGCTCGTCCAGCGCGTCCACCAGGTGGTCGATGATCTCGGACGGGTCGGGGACGAGGTCGCGGCAGGCGACGATGCCGACGTCCACCTTCCCGTCGTAGGAGAACACCGTGATGTTGAGGCCGCCGCTGACGTCGGTGATGACCGAGATCGGGTAGTAGCCGAGCACCTTCGCCCCGCACAGGTAGAGCGGGAACTGCGGGCCCGGGACGTTCGAGATGACGAGGTTGACCGGGCGCAGCGACACCGCCGGCACGGCCTGCATCGCGAGCCGCGTGACCGCCGCGGCGAAGGGCGCCGGGAGCAGCCCGCTCATCTCCCGCACCCAGTCGCCCGACGACCCGGTGAAGCGCCGCTTCGCGACGTCCATGTCGCTCCGGACGGCGGCGTAGCGGTCGGCGGGGTCGGGGACGTGCGTGGCGAGCGGCGCCGTCATGATCGAGACTTGGTTGCCCGGCTGCGCGGCCGCGCTCGCGCCCCGCCGCATGGACACCGGGACCGCCGCGACCAGCGGGCGCTCGGGCAGCTCGCCGCGCTTGTCGAGCCACTGCCGCAGCGCCGTCGCGCACAGCGCCATGACGACGTCGTTGACGCTGCCGCCGAGGGCGCGCCGGATCTCCTTGATGTCGGCGAGCGGCAGCTCCCCGCACGCGACGGCGCGGCGCCGTCCGATCGGGTGGTTGAAGGGCGTCGGCGGCGCGGTCACCCGCGGCGCCTTCGGCAACTCCGGGCGGCGCAGCGCGCCCCGCGTCACCGACGACATGAGCCCGACACCGGGAATGGCCGAGATGCCCGGGACGTCGCCCAGGTAGGGGACGGTGCGCGCCGCCGAGATCGCCGAGCGCACCGGGTGCAGCGCGGTCCTCAGCAGTCCGGTGCCGAGCATGCTCGCCATCCCGGGCGCGCGGGCGGGGACGGTCTCGTCGGCGGGCAGGTCGCGGGGCTCGGGCGTCAGGTCGAGCAGCGCGGCGAGCGTCTCGGCGGCCATCACGCCGTCGATGGCCGCGTGGTGCACCTTCACGTAGACGGCCGTCCGGCCGCCGGCGAGGCCCTGGATGAGGACCATCTCCCACAGCGGGCGCGACCGGTCGAGCGGCTGCTCGTGCAGCATCGCGACCAGGTTGAACAGCTGCCGCTCGGAGCCGGGCTCCGGCAGCCCGAACTCGGAGATGTGCCGCTCGGGCTCGAAGTCGGGGTCGTCCTCCCAGTACGGGTGGTCCAGGCCGAGCGGCACCTGGACGAGGCGCTGCCGCAGCGGCCGGGCCGCGAGGTGCGCGCGGCTGCGGATCAGCTCGGCGACGTGCGGGACGGTCAGCCGGCCGCCGGGGCACGTCCCGGGATCGACGATGCCGAGCCCGGCGATGTGGGCGTGCGTGGTGGAGTTCTCGGCATGGAGGAAGGTGGCGTCCACGGTGGTCAGCTGGGTCATGCGTTCGTCCGTCCGCTCGTCCTGCGCCCGTCCTTACCTCTCTAGGAGTTATGCGCTCGACGGCCGTAGGTCAATGAAGGCCGCCATGAAGTAACAGCGACTTAACGGGACGTTTCACCCAGTTCATCGCCCACTTTCCGGTGCGCTGGAGAACATTTGCCCGCTACCCGACCTCATGTGGTCAGAAAACTTCACAATGAGGGCGGCGAGCGAAGCTCGTCAACTGAATGGCGGCGGGTGGGGGCTGGAGGACGGTCAAGGCGGCGAACTTTCACCGGGCCCCGGATCACTCAAGATCATCGCACTAGGGTGGTGCGCCATGACGGGACGACCACTCTCGGAGATCGTCGAAGCGGGCTGGGCGACCGCGCTGGACCCGGTCGCCGGGACGATCGCCGCCGCCGGCGACTGGCTGCGCGCCGAGGTCGCCGCCGGCCGGCGCTACCTCCCCGCCGGGAACCACATCCTGCGCGCCTTCACCCAGCCGTTCGACGACGTGCGCGTCCTCATCATGGGGCAGGACCCCTACCCGACGCCCGGCCACCCGGTCGGCCTCAGCTTCTCGGTCGCCCCGGACGTCCGGCCGCTGCCCGGCAGCCTGATCAACATCTTCCGCGAGTACTGCGACGACCTCGGCCACCCGCAGCCGTCCAACGGCGACCTCACCCCCTGGACGGAGCAGGGCGTCTGCCTGCTCAACAGGTCGCTGACCGTCATGCCGGGCAAGCCGGGCTCGCACCGCAACAAGGGCTGGGAGGAGGTCACCGAGCAGGCCATCCGCGCCCTCGCCGCCCGGAACCGCCCCCTCGTCGCCATCCTGTGGGGCCGGGACGCCCGCAACCTCAAGCCGCTGCTCGGCAACGTCCCCTGCATCGAGTCCGCCCACCCGAGCCCCATGTCAGCCGACCGGGGCTTCTTCGGCTCCCGCCCCTTCTCCCGAGCCAACCAACTCCTGGAACAACAGGGCGCACCCGCAGTTGATTGGAAGCTGTGCTAACCCAGGGGGGCGACCCCCTGGAACCCCCGTTACGAGCCGGGCGATCCTCACGCCACGGCTGAGGTCGTCGTGCCCGTGCGGGTTGTTGCGTGGCGCTGCGGTCGCCCGGCTCGGCGGGTCGTGCGGCCTCCAGGCGCCAGAGCGCCTTCCGGCCGCCCGACCCGCGCCCGTGGCTGAGGCTCGCTTCCAGAACAGGCACTATTCCTGGGGGAGTTTGCGGAGGAAGAGGGCGAATTCACCGGCGCCGCCTGCTGCGTCGGGGGAGAGGGGGGTGAGGCGGCGTTCGCCGTGGCTCCAGTAGACGCCGGGGGCGCAGGGGTCGTCGGCGGCGGCGTGCATCTCGCGGACGACGTCGGCGAAGACGGGCAGCACCTCGCGGACGGCCGTGGAGGTGATCGGGTACAGCAGCAGCGTGCTGTGGCAGGGGACCCCGACCAGGGCGCCGTGCTCGTTCGGCCACGGCACGAACTGGTGGACCTCGCTGAGCAGCGCCGACACGTAGCGGCTGCCGGGCTTGCCGACGACGCGGACGTTGCGGCCGGGCAGGAGCGGCTGGTCGTGGACGGACACGTCGGCCAGCTCGCGGTCGTGGGTGTTCGTCATCACGTAGCCGAGCTTGTGCAGGCCGAGCAGGCCCGCGCGGGCCTTGGTGAGGGGGCCGCCGTAGCGGGGGTGCTCGATCATCACCATGGCGTCGAAGTGGTCGCCGGCGGGGACGACGACGAGGCCCTCGCGGTCGCGGGGGTCGAGCTTCGGCACGATGCGCAGGCGCAGCAGCTCCCGGACGTCGCCGAACAGCTCCATCTCACCGACGGCGAGGAACGCGCGGTCGCCGACCTCGCGGACCCACTCGTCCACCACCTTCGGCCACGCCGAGCGCGGCTCGCGGGCGCAGCGCTCCAGCACCGTCCAGCTGGAGGCGCGCGCCTCCGACCGGCCCACGGGCAGCACCACCTCGGAGGTGCCGGGATCGAACCAGGCGCTGGGCGCCAGGGCGGGCAGCACGTCGCGGATGAGCGCGTGCACGTCCGCCGCCGCGTCCAACGGTTCCATGGGGCTCATCCTCCCTCAGCCTTCGGCGGATCACGTCGTACACCACCTTCTCAGAGTTGGGCCCGGTTGTGCGATGCATCCCGATCCCCGCCTCGCACTCGCTGATCAGGAGTTGCTCAAGTACGGTGCCTACATGCGCGAACTCGTTTACCCACCGGTCATCAAGACGGCTCTCGGCGTGTTCAAGGCCCTGAACATCAGAGTCCGTCTGGAGGGGACCGACCAGATCCCCAGCACCGGTGGGGCGGTGCTCGTCAGCAACCACGTCAGCTACCTCGACTTCATCTTCGCCGGCCTCGCCGCCCACCCCAAGGGCCGGCTGGTGCGGTTCATGGCGAAGAAGGAGATCTTCGACAACCGGATCGCCGGGCCGCTGATGCGCGGCATGCACCACATCCCGGTCGACCGCAACGCGGGCGCCTCCTCGTACGCGGCGGCGCTCAAGGCGCTGCGGAGCGGCGAGATCGTCGGGGTGTTCGCCGAGGCCACCATCAGCCGCTCGTTCACGGTGAAGGACATCAAGAGCGGCGCGGTGCGGATGGCGGTGGCGTCCAAGACCCCGCTCATCCCGGTCGCGCTCTGGGGCCCGCAGCGGATGTGGACCAAGGGCCGCAAGCGCCGGCTCCTCCAGCGCAACGTGCCGGTGACGATCCTCGTCGGCGAGCCGATGTACCCCAAGCGCGGCGACGACTACGAGCAGGTCACCCGGGATCTGCAGGCCCGGATGTCGGAGCTGCTGGAGCGGGCGCAGCGCGAGTACCCCGAGGTCCCGGGCTCGGACGAGACGTGGTGGCAGCCCGCCTACCTCGGCGGCACGGCGCCGACTCCGGAGGAGGCCGAGAAGCTCGACCTGGAGGAGGCCGAGGCGCGCAAGGCCGCCCGCGCGGAGCGCGAGGCCAAGGAGGGCGGCGACTCCTGAACCGCGCCGGTTCCTGACGTACGTCGACGCGGCGCGCCCGGCTAAATCGGTGGACGCGGCGCGCCGCCGGGCGTGATCATCGTTGCCATGACCATGTCGCAGGAGAGGCCGCAGGAGGTCCTGCATCTGATCGAGCCGCTGGAGGGCGCCGACGCGCCGGAGCCCGCGCTGCCCGTGGTCTTCAACCTGTCCGACAACAACTCGCCCGCCGACGTGATGGACGTGCTGTCGCTGCGCCCGTTCGCGTCCGGGGAGCAGCCGTGGTCGCGCTCGACGCGGCTGGAGAACGTCCGCGCGGAGGCGCCGCTGCGCCCGGACGACGCCAGGCTCGTGCGGGTCGCGCACGAGAAGGGCAAGGAGTCGGTGCTCGCCGAGGGCGACGGCTGGACGCTGCTCACCAACCGGTGGAAGAGCGGCGTCGCCTACGTCGCGGTGTCCGCCGTGACCGACGAGCTCGCCGAGACCGTCCTCGAGGCGTCGGTGAAGGACGCGACCGAGCCGCCGAAGGTCGACGAGACCAGCGTCGAGATGGGCTTCTGGCACATGGGGGCGCACGGCCCCGTGCGCAGCGAGCGCGCCATCACCGCCGACGCGTGGGAGGACATCCGGCGCAACTACACCGCGCCGGTCGCCGAGGCGCTCGACTCGGTGATGAAGCTCACCCGCGAGGAGGTCTCCGGACGGCTGCTGCTCCTGCACGGCCCGCCCGGCACCGGCAAGACCACCGCGCTGCGCGCCCTCGCCCGCGCCTGGAACGGCTGGTGCCAGTCCGACTGCGTCCTCGACCCCGAGGCGCTGTTCGGCACGCCCAGCTACCTGATGGAGGTCGCGGTCGGCGACGACGAGGACGAGAACCGCCGCTGGCGGCTGCTCATCCTGGAGGACTGCGACGAGCTGATCCGCGGCGAGGCCAAGCAGTCGACGGGCCAGGGCCTGTCGCGGCTGCTGAACCTCACCGACGGCATGCTCGGCCAGGGCCGGGACGTGCTGGTGGCCATCACCACCAACGAGGACCTCGCCATGCTGCACCCGGCGGTGGTCCGTCCCGGCCGCTGCCTCGCGCAGATCGAGGTGGGCCGGCTCACCCGCGCGGAGTCGCTCTCCTGGCTGGACGGCTCGGACGTCCCCGCCGCGGAGATCGGCGCCGACGGCGCGACGCTCGCGGAGCTCGCCGCGCTCCGCAAGGGCGAGAAGCGCCCCGAGGGTCAGGACGCTCCCGCCACCGACACGGGCTTCTACCTCTAGGCCGCCGTCCGGTCAGGCCGCCTTCCGAAGGGCCTGGTCGATGTCGGCCCAGAGGTCGCCCGGGTGTTCGAGGCCGACCGAGAGGCGCACCGTTCCCTCGCCGATGCCGGCCGCGGCGAGGGACGCGGCGTCGAGCTGCCGGTGCGACGTGCTGGCCGGGTGCATGACCAGGGTCGCGATGTCGCCGAGCGACGGCCCGAGCGAGACGAGCTCGACGGCCTCGGAGAACGTCCGGCCCGCGTCCCGGCCGCCGTGCAGCTCGAACGCGAGGACGCCGCCGGCGCCGTCCGGCAGCAGCCGCCGGGCGATGTCGTGCTGCGGGTGGTCCTCCAGCCCCGGGTAGTGGACGCGGGCGACGGACGGGTGGGCGGCCAGGCGCCGGGCGAGGTCGAGGGCGGACGCGCTCTGCCTGGCGACGCGCAGCGGCATCGTGGCGAGGCCCCGGACGGTCAGCCAGGAGGCGAACGGGTCGGGAGTGGAGCCCAGCTCGACGGCGTGCTCCCAGACGCGCTGGTGGACGGCCTTGTCCGCGAAGACGGCGGCGCCGCCGATGGTGTCGCCGTGGCCGCCGAGGTACTTCGTGGTCGAGTGGACGACGATGTCGACCCCGTGCTCGATGGGCCTGCACAGGAGCGGGACGAAGGTGTTGTCGACGACGGTCAGCACGCCCGTCCCGCGGACGGCCTCGGTGAACGCGGGCAGGTCCGTCACGTGGGTGGTGGGGTTGGCGACCGTCTCCAGGTAGAGGATCCTCGTCGTGTCGCGCAAGGCGTCGCGCACCTCGGCCGGGTCATCGCCGGAGACGAACGTCACCTCGACGCCCCACCGCGCGGCGAGGTCCTGGAGCAGCGCGTGGGTTCCGCCGTAGAGGGCGGCCTGCGCGATGACGTGGTCGCCGCTGCGCAGCAGCCCCATCAGGACGGCGTTGACCGCGCCCATTCCGGACGCGGTGGCGAGCGTGCCCGATCCGCCTTCCAGCTCGGTGAGGGCGTGTTCCAGCGCGCGGACGGTCGGGTTGCCCATGCGGGCGTAGAAGAACGCCTCGTCCGGGCCCTCGAACGCGGTCGCCAGCTCGTCGGAGGCGTCGAAGGAGAACAGGTGGCCCTGGTAGAGCGGCACGCCGAGCGGGCGGCTGCCCTCGGGGACGATCACGGGCGGGTGGACGGCTCGGGTCTGCGGATGGTGTCCGGTCATGTCCTCAAGCCTGCGCCGGGATCGGCGCGGCGGAAACGGCCAATCGCGACCAGTGGCCCGGACCGCGCCCCCGTTCCGAGCTCCCCGATCGCGCTCGCACGGAGCCGGACCACCGGCCCGGCCGAAGGCGCCGCGTCCCTCGCCGGCCGGTACGGTCCCGCCACCGGCCCGCCCACCCCGCGAGGGCGGACCGGTGGTCGGGGTCGTCCGGACGGGGAGCCGAGCCCCTCGGCCGGAGACCCGATCATCACCCGGCGGGGCCCCCTCCCACCATCCGTGGGATCACCGGTATTCCGGGGCCGGAACCCGTACCCGCCGCCCGCGCACTACGGGGTCGCCCGGGCGAACAGCCGCCGGTACACCTGCCGCAGACCGTGGAGATCACTGACAGGCTCCGCGAACGCGAGCCGCACGTCGACCGGCCCCCGCGCACTCGGCGGCGCGTCCGGCGGCGCCGCGCAGCGCAGCCACATGCCGTACCGGTCGAGCCCGAGCGGCCGGACCGGCCCGGACGGGGCCGACTCCGGCAGCAGCCGCGGCAGCTCGGCCCGGTGGGCGGAGTCCAGGTGCGTCAGTATGCCCGCCTCGACGGCGACGAACGGGTCCGGCGCGGCGGCCGCGTACTCCTCGGGCTCAAGGAGCGCACTCCCCCACGCGTCGGCGACCTCGACCTGGGCGACCTCCAGGGCGAGGACCGTCCACTCGCGCCGGCCGCCCCGCTCGGCGCCGAGGTCGAGCAGTTCGGGACGCGGATGCTCGTGCGAGAGGCGCAGCGCGGCGGCGCGCAGTTCGCCGCCGGGGACCTCGGTCAGCCAGCCGTGCAGCCAGGCCCGGCCCCGGACGCGGTCCGGCAGCGGCACCGGCGCGACGTCGGAGATCCGCAGCGTGGCGGGCACGTCGTCCTCGCCCGCCAGGGCCGCGAGGACCGGCGCGTCCGCCCGGACGAGAAGCAGCGGCCTGCCGTCCCGGTCGGTCGTGTGCGCCGGGACGGGCGCGCTGGGAACGCCCGGTGCGACGAGCACGCCGTCCGCGAGGCCGTAGGCGAGGGTCCGCGCGCGCTCCGCCGCCGTCGGGCCCTGCGTGCTCTGCATGGACTGGCTGGTCTGCGTGGACTCCGCTCGCGGCACCGTGTCTCCTTGACGTTGAAGTTAGGCTTGCCTAACTTAGGCTTACCTAACCATCAAGGAGCGTGATGAACAACCCCCGTCCCAAGGTGCGGCTCTCGCGGGCCCTCGGCATCCCGCTGACGCCGAAGAGCGTGAAGTACTTCGAGGCCCGCCCCTACCCGCCCGGCGTGCACGGCCGCGCCCGCAAGCAGGAGAGCGACTACAAGGTCCGGCTCCGCGAGAAGCAGCGGCTCCGCGCGCAGTACGACATCCGCGAGGCGCAGCTCCGCAACGCCTTCGACAAGGCCGCCCGGACGGGCGGCAAGACCGGCGAGGCCCTCCTCGCCGACCTCGAACGCCGGCTGGACGCGCTCGTCCTGCGCGCCGGCTTCGCCCGGACGATCTACCAGGCCCGCCAGTTCGTCGTGCACCGCCACGTGCTGGTGAACGGGCGCCGCGTGGACCGCCCGTCCTACCGGCTGCGGCCCGGCGACGTCATAACGGTCGCCGAGCGGAGCCGCGCGATGGCGCCCTTCCAGGTCGCGGCGGCCGGCGGGCACGCCGCCGAGGTCCCGCCCTACCTGGAGGTCCGGCACGACGCGCTCGCCGCCCGGCTCGTCCGGCTGCCCGAACGCGCCGAGATCCCCGTCATCTGCGACGAGCAGCTCGTCGTCGAGCACTACTCCCGCTAGCGCAGGTCGCCGAGTTCCTCGCGGGCGGTCGTGCGCAGTACGCGCAGGGCGTCCACGAGGACGCGGCGCTGCTCCTCGGCGAGCGGGCCCGCGAAGTGCCGGCGGAGCGTCTCGGCGTGCACGCCAAGGGCCTCGTCCAGCTTCGCCCGCCCGGCAGGGGTGAGGCCCACCAGCTGGCGGCGCCGGTCGCCGGGCGCCGGCTCGCGTCGGACGAGCCCGGCCGCCTCCATCCGGTCGATGATGCGGGTCATGCCGCCGCTGGTCAGGATCAGCTCGCCGGCCAGCCCGCCCATCGACACCGCGCCGTCCTCGCCCGCGCAGTCCCCGCCCGCGCCGGACAGCCGCAGCAGCACCTCGAAGACCGCGTGCCGGATGCCGCAGCGTCGCTCCAGCTCGCGGCCCGCGATCCGCTCCAGCACCGACGCCGCGCCCAGCAGCGCGCCGAACTCGTACACCAGCTCGTCCGGGACGGTCGTGCCCGGTCCGTCGTGCTCCGTCACGGTCGCCATGATTCCCCCGCCTCGCTCCCGCGGCCCCGTCATCCGCGGAACACCGTCATCGGCATAACGCGCGAGCGCCCCGCACGGCTTCCGTGCGGGGCGCCCCTGGGCGCACTGGTCGGACTCAGTTCTTCGGCTTGTCGCTCTTCTCCGCCTTCGGCGACTTCGACGCGCCGCCGCCCGGGACGGCCGGCAGCTGGTTCTGCTGCTGGTTCTTGTTCTCGTCGTTGACGCCCGACGGGTACTGCCGGGTGATCCGCCAGTTCCCGTCGATCTTGGCGAGGGCGAGCCGGAGCAGCGTCGCGGGCTGGTTGACCGCGCCGTCCTTGGTCTTCAGCGAGACGTCCATCATGATCACCGCCGTGGCGAACCGCTCGTCGACGCTGCCCACGAAGACCTGGTTGGTCTTGGAGGTCAGCACCACCGAGGGGTCGGCCTGGAAGGCGCCGGCCACGGTCGGCACCGTGTTCTTCTTGTACTCCTCCAGCAGGTCGCCGGCCAGCAGCTTCTGCGCCTTGGCGGTCATCGCCTGGTAGTTGGAGGCGTTGTAGTTGTAGGCGACGTCGCCGTAGGCGGAGGCGACCTTGCCCACGGCCTCCCTGTCGTCCTGCTTGGAGGACAGGGAACTGGCGCTCGTCCACTGCCAGATCGCCAGGCTCGCCAGCAGCGCGACCACGACGACCACCACGACCGCCTGCACCATGCCGAGGCCGAAGACCCCCGGCCGGTCCTCCGCGGACGCGGCGGAGCGCGGGCGGGCGGGGGCCTTCTTCGGCGCCTCCTCCTCCTCAGCCTCGTCCTCCGGAGGTTCGAGGCGGCTCGGACGCGGCTTGGGCTTGGCGGCGGGCTTGGCAGGTGCCTCGGCAGGGGCTTCGGCAGCGGCCTTGGCCGCCGGCTTGGCCGCCTTGGCCGGACGGGCCGGGGCCTCGTCCTCCGCCTCCTCGTCCTCGGCGTCGAGGGCCTCGAGGACCTCGTCGAGGTCCTCGTCGTCGATGACCTCGATGACCCGCACCCGGCGCTTGCGCCTGGCGGCGGGCTTCGCCGCCGGCTCCGCGGCCTCCGACCCGGCGGCGCCGCTCTCGGCGGCCGCCGTCCCGCGGGCCTCGGTCTCCTCGCGCGCCTCCTCGGCCGGGACCGCCTCGACCTCGTCGGCCCCGCCCTTTGTGGTCTTGGCTGTCACTTCGGATACTCCTCGGGGTCGGGATCAGTCCTTGCGCCGACGTAGTCGGGAAAGCCGGGACACCACGGGCACGGAGCCCATCATGACCCTGATCAGCACCAGCAGGGCGATGATCGGCGGAACGTACACCAGCCAGATCGGCGGTCCGCCCGAGGAGTCGCTGTTGTTCGCGGCCTTCCTCGCCTGCAGGTCCTTCTTCTCGTCGAGCGCGGGATCGTGGGTGGGGATCGTCTGGCCCGGGTCCTTGGCCTTGTAGGGCTTCTGCTTGGTCACCGCCGGGGTGCGGCCGCCGGGGCAGGTCGGGACCTGGTTCACCCGGGGCTGCGGGAGCGGGTACTTGTACTCCAGCGTGGCGGGCCGCTTCGTCGTGACCTGGAAGACGACGTTCAGGACGGGCTTGCCCTGGTCGATCCCGATCACGTTGTCCAGGACGACCTTCAGCCGCGGCGCCACCGCGAGCGTCTGGCGAAGATCGCTCAGGTAGTTGGGATCGTAGGTGCCGATGCCCAGGTTGCCGACCATGTCCACGGCGCAGCCGAAGTCGGGCTCGGTCTTGTCGAGCAGGTCGTTGACCGTGGCGAGCAGCCCTGGGCCCCGGTCGCGCAGCTCGGCGATCTGGCCCCGCACCTGGCTGAGCGCGGCGGTGAGCGCGGCCAGGTTGTCGATGCCCGAGCCGAGCGAACCGCGGTTCTCGTTCAGCACGTGGGTGATGCGACCCAGGTCGTTGGTCAGGCCGTCCAGCAGCTCGGTGTTCTGCGCGAACGTCTGGGTGAGGTCGTCGCCGCCGTTGATGATCTGGCGGAGCGAGTCCTCGCGTCCGGCCCAGCCGGCGGCCAGCTCCTGGGTGAGCACCTTGGCGTCGTCGGGGTTGATCGCCTTCAGGGTGTCGATCACGGCGCCGAACAGGTCGCCGTACTTCGGCGGGACCTTCGTCTGCGACACCGGGATGACGGTGCCCGGCTTCATCGGCGGGGCGTCGGCCTTGCCGGGGCCCGGGGTCAGCTCCACCACCGGCTCGCCCACCGCGGACTTGCGGGCCGCGGCGGCGGTGACCCCCTGCGGGATCTTGACGCCGCGCTCCATGTCCAGCCGGACGACGACCTTGTCCTTCGCCAGCCGCACGGAGTCGATCTTGCCGACCCGCAGGCCGAGGTAGTCGACCTCGAAGTTCGGGTGCAGGCCCGGCGAGGACTCGAACTCCACGGTGATGTGGTAGGGCCGGTCGATGAAGTCGAACCGGACGACGTTGTTGAACGCCCACACGACCATCACCGCGGCGAGCACGCCGAACGCCGCCAGGTTGATCGTCAGCCGTCTGTTCATCCGCGCGGCTCCAGGATCTTGTCGAGGTCCGGCAGGGCGCCCTGGAGCTGCTTCGGGATCTCGGGCGTGCGGGCGGTCTTCTGCTTCTTCGGGCTCGGGCTCTGCCCCTGGAAGATCGGCCTGCCGTCCGGCCAGGTGATCCGCAGGAGCGGGTAGAGCAGCAGCTGGCCGTCGTAGGTCGCCTTCGGGAGCTTGTCGCTGAACTCGACCAGGCCGTCCACCAGCGCCGTGAGCCGCTTGCGGTTGCTGCCGAGCTGCTCCAGGACCGGGTCGAGGTCGGCCAGCAGCGCGCGGAACCGCAGGATGCGGCCCTCCAGCACCTTGTCGTTCAGCTCGCGGGCCATCGTGGTGAGCTTGTCGACCATGTCGATGATCTTGTGCTTGTCCCGGTTCAGCATCCGGGTGGTGCGCTCGAGCTGCGCGGGGGTCTCGCCCAGGGCGTCGCTGCCGTTGGCGAGGGACCGGCCGAGCCGGGCGAACCGGTCCACCGACTCGCCGAGCTCGCGGCGCTGCTCGGCGAACATCCTGAGCAGCTCGCTCGCCTGCGCGATCGTCTTGTTCAGCTTCTGCCCGTTGCCGTCCAGGGCGGTGGCGCCCGCGTTCACGACGGTCGCGACGTCGTCCCCGGCGAGGGCCTGGATCAGCGGCCCGGCCTGCCCGACGACCTGCTCGAACGCCGGCTGGACGCTGGTGTCGGTGATCACCGCGCCGGTGGCGAGGAAGGGGCCGCGGTCCATGCTCGCGCCGGGCGGCATCTGCAGGTCCACGTAGTTCTCGCCGAGCAGCGAGGTCACCTTGATCTCCGCCCGGGTGCCCTGCGGGATCTTGACGTCGTCCTTGATGGACAGCGTCGCCTTCGACTTGTACCCGGCGAGCTCGACCTTCGTGACGGTGCCGATCGTGATGTCGGACATCTTCACGCTGTGCCCCGCGACGAGGCCCTGCGCGTCGTCGAACGTGGCGGTCAGCGTCAGGCCGCCCTTCGGCGCCCCCGCCGTCTTGTAGGAGCAGCCGGAGACGGCCAGGGCCGCGGCCACGACGAGCACCAGCAGCAGCCTGCCGCCGGCGGACGCGCGGCGCCGCGCGGTGTTGACGGACGCGCGCCGCGCGGTGTTGACGGGCCTGCCCATCAGTTGCCTCCGTTCTGCCAGGGACAGTTGGAGTTGGGTGCGGGCAGCGGGCATCCGACCTCGTCGGAGTTCATCAGCCCCTTGAGCCAGGTCCGCAGGAACGCGTCCGTGGCGAACCGGATCTGCAGCGACTTGTTCTTCGGGTTGTAGCCGTTGATGAGCGCGCCGCTGATTCCGGGCAGCACGCGGATGAGCTGGGCCAGCTGCTTGGCGTTGCCCTTGAGGATCAGGGCCGTCCGGGTGAGGACCGCCAGGTCGTACGGCAGGTTCCCCTTGTACTTCTGCAGCAGCTTGTCGCCGTTCTTCGCCAGCTCCAGGATGCCGCCGATCAGCTGCTGGAGCTCGCCGCGCTCGGAGCTCAGCACCTGGCTCGCGGTGCCGAAGTCGCGGATCATCGTGCCGAGGATCTGCTCGCGCCCGCGCACCACCCCGGCCAGCCGGTCGAGGTTCCGTGCGACCTCGATGAGCTCCTTGTCCTGCCCTGCGACGTTCTCGACGAGCCGGGCGCTCTGCTCCAGGGTGGCGTTGAACTCCCCGCCGTTGCCCTTCACCGTGTCGGCGGCCGTGCCGAGCGCGCTCTGCATCTTCGTCGGGTCGAGCGCGTTGGCCAGGTTGGTGAAGGAGCTGAGCGCGTCGTCCACCTCGACGGGCACGTGGGTGCGCTCGATCGGGATGACGTTCGAGGTCTCCTTCGGCTGCCCCGGCTTCCACGCCGGGTGCAGGACGAGGTTGCGCTCGCCGATCAGGTTCAGCGGGACGATCGAGGCCTGCACCCCCTCCGGCAGCGGCACGTTCCGCCGCAGGTGGAACGTGACCTTGACCCGGTCGCCCTGGTTCTCGACCTTGTCGACGAGCCCCACGTCGGCGCCCATCACCTTGACCTTCGACTCCTCGTAGAAGGAGCGGGCCTTCGGGACGTAGACGACCATGGTGCGGTCGCCGCTCGCGGACGGGGCGAGCGAGCAGCCGCCGAGCGAGGCGGTCATGGCGAGGCCGAGCGCGACGGCGACGCCTCTCACCCGGCCTCTCCTCCCGCCGCTGACCGAGCCCGCGGGGGGCCGTCCCCCCGTGCCGACGCCGCTCATCAGTTGCCTCCCTGCGGTCGCCGCGACGAGATGGGACCGGGCGGCTGCAGCGGGCCGAGCCCGGTGAGCAGGCCCTCGATGTACTGGCCGTTGCCCCTGAGGTTGGCGACCTGCTGGAACGTCGGGCCGAGCAGCGAGAAGTCGGTGTTCAGCGCGTCCATGTTGGGCGCGAGCCGCGTCGTCAGCAGGTGCAGGTTGGACAGCAGGCCGTCGAGCTCCTTCTGGTTCCTGGAGATCACGTTGGACAGCGTCCGGACGGTCCGGTTGCCCTGCCCGATCGCCGCGGCCAGCTCGTTGCGGCGGCGGACGAGCGACTGCAGCAGCACCTGGCTGGCGTCGATGATCTGCCGCAGCTCCTGGTCCTTGCCCGCCAGCGTGCCGGTGATCGTCTTGCTGTTCTCGATCAGCCGCTGGATCTGCGGGTAGGAGTCGTTCAGCGTCCGGGACACCTCCTGGATGTTGACCAGGATGCGGCGCAGCTTCACCGCGCCCGGCGACTTGATCTTGTTGACCTCGGTGAGCAGCTTGTCGACGCTGCGCTGGTCGAGCTTGCCGACGATGTTCTGCGCGCCCTCCAGGGCGTCCGGCACGGTGAACGGGACGCTGGTGCGCGACAGCGGGACCCGCCGCCGCGACTCCGGCACGTCCGCCATGTAGGGCTTGGAGACCGGGCCGGAGAGCCGCAGGTACCGGCCGCCGAGGAGCGTCGTCGTCTGGATCTCGGCCCTGGTCTTCGGGCCGAGGTCGATGCCGGCGTTCACGTGCCACCTGACGATGACCCTGCCGTGGGCGAAGTCGGGCTCCACGGAGGTGATCCGGCCGGACTTCACCCCGGCGACCCGCACGTCCTGGCCCTTCTTCAGCCCGGCGGTGTCGCTGAACTCCCCGCTCATCGTGTAGCCGCGGTCGAGCAGGTGCAGCTGGCCGATGGCGAACGCGAACACGCAGCCCGCGCCGAGCGCGGCCAGGGTGACGATGGCGACGACCTTCTGGTTGACGTCGCGCAGCGACTTCAGCGCCATCAGCCGCCACCTCCCATGAGCATCTTCTTGAGCTTGGTGAGGTCGTCCTTGCTGGGCTGGCCCGCGCCGGGCGATCTCGGAAGCTCCATCGGGAACGGGCAGGGGCCCTGCACGAGGTTCAGGCAGAGCGCGTTGGTGCGCAGGTAGTGGCCGCCGTTCGCGGAGGCGAACAGCTGCCGGAGCGTCAGCGGGAGCTGCTGCACCATCTTCTCCAGCTGGTCGACGTTCAGCCGGAACGTCTCGCTGAACCTGCCGAGGTTGGTGATGATGCGGGCGAGCTGCGCGTCGTTGCCGCCGAGCACCTGGTTGAGGTTGGTGGTGACGCCGGAGATCTCCACGACCGCGTTCTCCAGCAGCCGCCGGTTGTTCGCGAAGACCCTGGTCAGCGACTCCAGGTTGTCGACGCTCGCGGCGATCTGCCGGTCCCGGGTGGCGATCGCGTCGCTCACCGTCTCGTAGTCGTCGATCATCCCCTTGATCGTCTTCTTCCGGGCCGCGAACGTCTGGAGCAGCAGGTCCAGGTTCTGGGTCAGCAGCGAGATGCTCTGCTCGTTGCCGTCCAGCGCCTGGGAGAAGGCGAAGAGGATCTTGTTGAGCTGGTTCGGGTCCAGGTTGCGGGTGAGCGGGCCGAGGCTGTTGACGATGTCGCCGAGGTCCACCACCGACCTGGTGTGCGGGACGCGGTCGCCGTTGCCCAGCTTGGCCTGGCTCGACCCGGGCTCCAGGTAGACGACCCGCTGGCCCATCACGTTGCGCCAGCGGATCGCGGCGGTGGAGTCGGCGGGCAGCCGGACCTCCTTGTCGACGGCCATCTTGACCACGGCCTTGCCGCGCACGACCTTGATGCTCTCGACCTGGCCGACGGGCGTGCCCGCGACCTTCACGGCGTCGCCCTCCAGCAGGCCGGTGACGTCGTCGAACGTGGCGGACAGCCGGTAGCGGGACTTGAAGCTCGTGCCGAGGATCTGCTGGCCGATGTAGAAGGTGAGCAGCCCGGTCAGCACCACGAACACCCCGAACTTCAGGATCGTGGTGTACTCGGGCCCGCGCGCGGCCTTGCCGCGCATCCGCGGGCTCACGGCCGCGCCCCCGTCGCCGCGCCGCCCTGCCTGCCGCCCGCGCCGGGCAGCGGCACGTCGAACGCCGTCGCCTTCGGCGAGGCCGGGCAGACGTCGATGATGATCTGGCAGATGTCCAGCGGGAGGTCGTTGCGCGCCTGGGCGATCAGCGTGCCCTCCGGGCCGGGGATGCGGATGATCTGCGCCAGCAGGCCGAAGAACCCGGTCAGGCTGTCGATCATGACCGGAACGTTGCGGCGCTGCTCGTTGAACACGTGCACGACCTGGCCGCCCGAGTCGATGATCTTGCCGAGGTTGCGGCCGTGCTGCTCCAGGTTCGTGCCGACCGTCTGGCCGAGCCTGGCCGACTGGTCCAGCAGCTGGGTGACCTTGTCGGGACGCTCGTTGATGACCCGGGACAGCTGGTTGAAGTCCCCGGCGAACCTGGTGATCGTGTCGCCGCGCGCCGCGAACGTGCCGGACAGGCCGTTGATGTCGTTCAGCAGCGACTGGATCGCGGCCCGGTCCTTGTAGGTCGCGTCGACGACGATCGCGCCGTTGTCGATCGTCCGGCGGAGCGCGGGCCCCTGCCCGGAGAGCCCGGCGCCGAACGTGTGCAGGATCGTCGCCACGTCGTCGGGGTTGATCGCCCGTGTGAGCCGGTAGGTGGGCCAGGCCGTGTCCGACAGCTCCTGCGGGTCGTTGGTCTTCGCGATCCGGCCGCCGTCCTTCAGGTAGGGGCCGCTCAGCTCGTGCGCGCCGAGGTCGAGGGCGAGGTCCTTCGGGCCGAACACCGAGACCGGCTCGACGGTCGCGACCGCCGTGTCGGCGATCTTTATGCCCTTGTCGACCCGGAGCCGGACGGTGACCTTGCCGTTGCCGTCGAGCTCGATGCGATCGACGGCGCCGACCGCGATCCCGCGGACCTTCACATCGGACTTGCCGGGGTCGAGCCCCTGCCCGGCGCGGTCGAACGTCGCCTCGTAGTAGGTGGAGCCCGCGTGGGACGGCGTGGAGCCGACCGCGACGAACGCCGCGGCCGCCGCGATGACGCCGGCGCCGACCAGTCCGAAAGCCGTCCGGGAGCGGCTGGAGAGTGATTCGTCGCTCATCCGGTCAGCCTCACCGTGCCGCCGTTGCCCCAGAAGATGTACGACAGGACCAGGTTCATCAGGATCATCAGGATGGTCGACTCCCGGATGGCGCGGCCGGCGGCGACGCCGACGCCGACCGGGCCGCCCGCCGCGTAGTAGCCGCGGTAGCAGTGGATGAACATGATGATGAAGGCGAACACCGCGACCTTGATGACGCTGTAGAACACGTCGATCGGCGGCAGGTAGAGGTGGAAGT
The DNA here is from genome assembly GCF_040492135.1 of Actinomadura sp. NPDC000600. Lineage (NCBI taxonomy): Bacteria > Bacillati > Actinomycetota > Actinomycetes > Streptosporangiales > Thermomonosporaceae > Actinomadura > Actinomadura sp. NPDC000600. The sequence continues at coordinate 423,378 of NZ_JBEUPD010000001.1, read as the reverse complement.
AGTAGTCGTAGATGCCGGGTGACAGGCCGAAGTACTGGATCGTGATGAACCTCGTGGCGAAGAACGCCATGAAGAGCGAGACCAGGTACAGCGGCACCAGCGCGATCACGCCGGCCGCGACCCTGGTGCACACCAGGTAGGCCAGCGAGTTGATGCCCATGACCTCCAGCGCGTCGATCTCCTCGGAGATCCGCATCGCGCCGATCTCGGCGGTGAACCCGGTGCCGACCTGCGCGACCAGCGCGACGCCCGCGATGATCGGGGTGACCTCGCGGACGTTGGAGTAGCTCGCGACCAGGCCGGTGAAGGCCTCGGCGCCGATGCGCTCCAGCCCCGGGTAGCCCTGCAGGCCGACCATCGCGCCGGTGGCGAGCGACATCGTCGCGATCACGAAGATCATGCCGCCGCCGATGACGAGCGCGCCGACGCCGACGGTGATGTCGCTGACCTGCTTGGCGAGGGTCTTGCCGTACTTGCGGCGGATGATGATGTCGAAGAACAGGTGGTACAGGACCCTGCCGAGGAAGACCGGCAGGTCGGCCGACGCGGCGAGGCCCGCGGTGCGGCCCCTGACGGCGCGGCCCAGCTTGCGGACGGGGGATATGGCGACCATCAGAACCTCGGGGGGAAGAGGACCTGGTAGATCATGGTGAGGATGTAGTTCGTCGCGAACACCACGATCGAGGTGACGACCACCGCCTTGTTGACCGCGCGGCCCACACCGACGGGCCCGAAGTCGCAGTTCATGCCCATGTAGCAGGCGACGGCGGCGGCGATGAACCCGAACACCCACGCCTTGAACAGGGTGATCATCAGGTCCGAGAACTGCAGCAGGGTCGTGGCTCCGTCGAAGAACGCGCCGGGGCTGACGCCCTGCTGGATGACGTTGAAGTAGTAGCCGCCGACGATGCCCGCCAGGATCACCACCGAGCACAGCAGCCCGGACACCATGCTCGCCGCCCACAGCCTGGGGGTGACCAGGCGGTGGATCGGGTTGATGCCCATGACCTCCATCGCCGCGAGTTCGTCGCGGATGTTGCGGGCGCCCATGTCGGCGGTGATGGCCGACCCGCCCACCCCGGAGACCAGCAGCGCGGCGGCCAGCGGCGCCACCTGCTGGATCATCGCCGCGGTGAGCAGCGCCCCGGTGCCCGACTGGGCGCCGAGCTGCCGGGCGATGTCGCCCACCTGCAGGGAGATCGTCGCGCCGAGCGGGACCGCGATGAGCATCACGGGAACGCTGGTGACGCGCGCGAGGAACCAGCACTGCTCGACGAACTCGCCCCACCACTGGCGCAGGTCCCAGGTGCGGCGCAGCCCTTCGAGAAGGGTCACGCACAGCAGTCCGGTCTCGTCGAGCGCTCGCCCGACGCGTCTGCGTGCCAGGTCCGGGGCCTTGTTCAGGCTCAGGGCCATCAGCCGGTGCCCTCCCCCGGGGCGGGGATGCGAAGGGTCACTCCAGCCTCCTTTGTGCTCGGACGTCGGCGCCCATCCGAAACACCGGATCCTGCCGTGCCACGGCGGCGCCCTCGTCTGTTCTGTCGTGCGCGCCACAGCGGTCTCGGCCGAGACCGGTTACCACACGCGGATCCGCGCACCGTCAAGAGCACACGGGCACCGCCTGTGATTTGAGGCACTCTATTGGAAGAAGGTCTAAGAAGCGAGTACTTACATCTGGTTTTGTCCGAAGCTACGATCAGCCGGTGCAGACCGAGGCGCGACGAGGCGTAGAAGAAGAGATGAACGACCGCGTGGACCCCCTGGTCATGGGCGTCCGCGACCGCTGGGAGGACCAGGGGCTGCTCGGCGATCCGTGGCCGTTCCTGGCGATCTGCTCGGTCGGGCGGCTCAACCAGTTGCTCAAGAAGGCGCTGGACGTCGAGCTGAAGCGGCTGGATCTCACCCAGACCGGATACTTCCTGCTGACCACGCTCGCCCTCACCGTCCACGGGCGTGCCCGGCTGAGCACGCTCGGCCGGATCCTGATGATGCATCCGACCACGGTGAAGCTCACCGTGGACCAGCTGGAGGCGGTCGGGCTCGTCCGCCGCACCCCGCACCCCCGCGACCGGCGCGCCACGCTCGTCGAGGTCACCGAGGCGGGACGGGAGCGGGCCAACGAGGTGAGCCTGGCGCTGGAGGCGCCCGGCAGCGCCCTCGCGGCGTTCGACGGGATGCACCGCGAGCTGTTCGAGGCGCTGCAGCCGGCGCGTCTCGCCGCCGGCGACGTGGAGCTGCTCAACCCCGGCGGGGAACGCGGCCGTGGACGCCGGGCCGGGTGAACCGGGTATCGTCCGGCCTGCGTACTTGCTCGTCGATGGCACGTAGCGGCTCATCGACGACACGACACCCGGGCGATAAGGCGGTCTTCTCCTATGCCACAGAGTCACGGCACGCGCAGACGTCCCGCCGAGGAAGCCGGAGCCGCTCGCCGAGGCGCGGGGGGCCGCCGCTCCTCCAGGAAGGCCGGCACCAGGCGCGCCACCCGCGTGCCGGAGCCGCGCAGGGCCCCTGACGGCCGCGACGCGGCGGACCCCTACGGGCCGGACCCGTTCGGCCCGGACGAGCCCCGCGACCCGTACGGCAAGCCCGATGCGCCCGGCGACGCCCCCGAAGGCGGCGGCCGCGTGCGCCGGATGCTCACCAGCAACGTCACCATCACCATCGCGGCGATCGCCGCGCTCGGCACCGCGCTGACGGTGGTCGACCTCGGCAGCTTCGTCGACGACGCCAGCGAGCCGCCGAAGGCCGCGAGCGCGGGCCTGTCGACGAACGACATGCTCGCGAGGCTGACCTCGGCGTCCGACATGGACAAGGTCGCGGCCGACGCGGTCGCCGTCGCCAAGGAGCGCGCCTACAAGGAGCACCAGCGCGAGCTGAAGCGGCTCAAGGAGAAGGCCAAGCGGGACGCGGCGGCGCGGGCGAAGCTCAAGGCCCAGCAGGAGCGCGAGCGGCTCGCCAAGTCGAACCCGAGCGCCGGGCAGAACAAGGCGTACGGCAAGAAGATGAACGAGCTCAAGGGGTGGGGCCGCTGCTGGCCGTCCCTGCTGACGCTGTGGAACCACGAGAGCGGCTGGAACGAGCGCGCCGAGAACCCCTCCAGCGGCGCCTACGGCATCCCGCAGGCGCTGCCCGGCTCCAAGCTGGCCAGCGCGGGCGCAGACTGGCGCACCAGCTCCCCCACCCAGATCGCGTGGGGGCTCGGCTACATCAAGGCGCGCTACAAGGACCCGTGCGGCGCCTGGTCCTGGTGGCAGGCGCACCACTGGTACTGAGCGCGATAGGGCGGGCCGGCGTCCCCCGAACTGGCACCATGGAGGGCATGCGGACGAGCAGGGCGCGCCGCGCCGGCGACGAGCGCGCGAACGGCACGGGTGAGGGCGCCGGAGGCGAGGGCGGCGGGGGCCGCCAGTGGGCCCGGGCCGACGCGACCCGGCAGGCGCTGCTGACCGCGGCGCTCCAGGTCTTCGCCGACCGCGGCTACGCCGACGCGGGCATCGCCGAGATCGTCGAGCGGTCCGGCATCAGCGTCGGCAGCCTCTACCACCACTACGGCGGCAAGGCCGGGCTGTACGTGGCGCTGTGGGAGGACCTCACCGCCGAGCAGGAGGCGAGCGCCGCGCAGGCGGTGTCCGCCGCCCGCAAGGAGGGCGAGTCCGACCCGATCGCGCTGTTCATCGCGGGCGCCCGCGCCTATCTCCGGGTGTGCTGGGAGCGGCGCGAGGCGGCCCGGCTGTTCCTCGCCGGCGAGGGCCCGTCCGGGTCGTCGCTGATGCGCCGCAGCCGCGCCCAGCACTGGATCGCGCAGAACACAAAGCTGCTGCGCGGCCGGTCCGGCGACGCGCCCGCCGGGCGTCCCGAGCAGGTGCTCAGCCTCGTGCTCACGACGGTGATCGGCGAGGCCGGGCGGGAGATCGCCACCGCCGAGAGCGAGGCGGAGGCCGCGGAGATCATCGACGAGGTCTGCCGCATCCTGATCCGCCTCGCCCGCTGAGCCCACGCGTTGCTTCCGGGCGGGAGAATGCACGCATGACTCTTGGGACGATCGTGCTGACGGGTGCCGCCGGACGGGTCGGCACCGCGCTGCGGGCACCGCTGCGCGACGAGGCGGAGCGGCTCGTGCTGGCCGATCTCGCGCCGCTGCGCGCCGAGGCGCCGAACGAGGTCGCGCACCGGACCGACCTGTCGGACGCGGCGCGGATCGTCGAGGGCGCCGACGCGGTCGTCCACCTGGCCGGCGTCCCGGACGAGGCGCCGTTCCCCGAGCTGGTCGAGGGCAACATCCTCGGCACCCACCGCGTGCTGGAGGCCGCCCGCGCCGCCGGGGTGCCGCGGGTCGTCCTCGCCAGCAGCAACCGGCTGACCGGCTGCTACCCGTCCACCGAGACCGTGTCGCCCGCCATGCCCCCGCGGCCCGACGGCCTGTACGGGGTCAGCAAGGCCGCGGTCGAGGCGCTCGGCCGGCTCTACGCCGACAAGTTCGGCATGGACGTGGTGTGCCTGCGCATCGGCAGCCTCGAACCGCGCCCGACGGAGCCGCGCCACCTCGCCACCTGGCTGAGCCACCGCGACTGCGCGGGGTTCGTCCTCGCGGCGCTGACCGTCCCGTCGCCGGGGTTCCTCGCCGCGTACGCGGTGTCGGCCAACGCGCGCCGGTTCTGGGAGCTCGACGAGCGGCTCGGCTACGTCCCGCAGGACGACGCCGCCTCCTACGGCGTGCCCGACACGTTCGTCGCGGACGGCGTCCCGCAGGGCGGCGACTTCGCGTCCGCCCAGTTCACGCTGCGGCACCTGGAGGGTTCGGCGGGACGTGCGTGACGTTCGGGTCACAGGGGGTGCGACGGACCGTTATCCTGACCTTCTGGTTACCGGTTCCTGACGGAAAGTCGAAGGGGTCCATGCCGACGTCGACCTGGTTCCGCCTCAACGTCGCCAAGCGCGAACGCGTCCTCGAAGTGGCGATGCGCGAGTTCGGGGAACACGGGTACTCGACCGGCAGCCTCAACACGATCGCGCGCGAGGCCGGCATCGCCAAGGGCTCGCTGTTCCAGTACTTCAGCGACAAGCTGGAGTTCTTCGCGTTCGTGTGCGACGAGGCGTCGCGCCGCATCCGCGAGGAGATGGAGCGCCGCATCGCGCGGATCGAGTTCGACCAGCCCTTCGACGAGTGGCTGGTCGACGTCCTGTGCGACTGGACCGAGTACATGGCCGACCACCCGCTGGAGCGCGGCGTCACCGCGGCCACGAACTTCGAGCTCGACAACAGCGTCCGGTCCGTCGTCCGCGACACCGCCAACCAGCACTACCTGCTCGTCATCCACCCGACGCTGGAGCTGTGGAAGGCGCAGGGCGCCATCCGCGAGGACGCCGACCTGGAGGTCCTCGCCACCTGGCTGATGACCATCCTGCCGTTCCTCGCGCTGGCCCCGTACTACGACGGCCTCGACCCGATCCACGACCTGCGCGGCCGCGCCCCCGCCGAGCAGCGCCCGGTGATCCGCCAGCTCGTCGCGGGCTTCAGCCCCATCTTCGCCCCCAGAAAGTGACCCGTCAGCACCACTCCTGGGGGGCGACCCCCAGACCCCCGGACGTGCAGCCTGACGGGCATCCTCGCTTCGCTGCGGTGCCCGTCAGGCCTCCAGGTCCGCCACCAACAGGTCCATACGGCGGGCCGCCATGCGGGCGGGGGGCGGGAGTTCGGCGGCGTCGGCGGCCGTCAGGACGCGCGGGTTCGCGAGCCGGCGGACGCGGCCGAGCCGCTCCACGCCGCCGCGCCCCTCGGCGAGCAGGTTGCGGACCCAGTCGGCGTCCCGCCCGTACGGCAGCCCGACGATGAGCCGGTCACCGCTGCGGAACGCGGTGACCGGCGTCCGGTACTCGCGGCCCGACCTGCGCCCGCGGTGGACGATCATCGCGAAGGGCGGGAGGTAGGGGGCGTAGACGCCCTGCACGCGGTTCGTGACGACCTTGTTGAACCGGGCGACCGATCTCGGCATCAGCGGTTTCACCATGCCTCCTCCCTAGCACGTCCTCAGCGGGTGAGGATGTACTCCTCCGGCTTCGCCTTGCGCGAGCCGGCCCAGAACTCGAATGTGTGGCCCGGCCAGAGGGTGCGGTTGACGCCCTGGTCGTCGAGGTACCAGCTGCTGCAGCCGCCCTCGTTCCAGACGGCGCGGCGCAGCCGCCGCTGCATGCGGTCGTTGAAGCGGCGCGCGGCGTCCGGCTTCGGCTCGATGGCGTCGGCGCCGGCCTCCTGCATCAGGCGCAGGCAGCTCAGCACGTGCTGGATCTGCACCTCGATCATGAAGACGACGGAGTTGTGGCCGAGCCCGGTGTTCGGGCCGAGCAGCATGAAGAAGTTCGGCATGCCGGGGATCGTGGTCCCGCGGTGCGCCTCGATGCCGTCCGCCCAGATCTCCTGGAGCTTGACGCCGTCCCGGCCGGTGACGCGCAGGTCGGTGAGGGCGTCGGTCACCTTGAAGCCGGTGCCGTAGATGATGCAGTCGACCTCGTACTCGCGGCCGTCCGCGGTGACGACCGAGTTCTCCCGCACCTCGGCGATCCCGGAGGTCTCCACCTCCACGTTGGGACGCGCGAGCGCCGGATAGTAGTCGTTGGACAGCAGGATCCGCTTGCAGCCGATCGTGTAGTCCGGCGTGACCTTCGCGCGCAGCTCCGGGTCGGAGACCTGGTTGGCGATGTGCCGGCGGGCGATCTTCTCCTGCGGGGTGGACAGCCGCGGGTCGATCGTGAAGCCGACCGCGCGGGCCTCCAGCGCCCAGTAGATGCCGCCGCGGAACGCGCGGGCGACGCCCGGCACCTTCCCGAACAGCGTGCGGACGGGCGCGGGGATGGGCACGTCCGGCTTCGGCTGGATCCACGGCGGCGTCCGCTGGAAGACGACGAGCTCGCTCGCCTGCTCGGCGACCTTCGGCACGAACTGGATCGCGGACGCGCCCGTCCCGACGACGGCGACGCGCTTGCCGGTGAGGTCGTAGGAGTGGTCCCACTCGGCGGAGTGGAACGCCGTCCCCTGGAACCGCTCGACGCCCGGCAGGTCGGGGTAGGACGGGACGTGCAGCGCGCCGATGCCGGACACGATGGCCTTCGGGGTGAGGACCGTCCCGTCGGCGAGCGCCACCTTCCAGCGGCGGGCGTCGTCGTCGTACTCCATGGAGTCGACCTCCGCGCCGAAGCGGATGTGCTCGCGCACCCGGTACTTGTCGGCGGTGCGCTCCATGTAGGCGCGGATCTCCGGCTGGGGCGCGAACATCCGCGTCCAGCCCGGGTTCAGCTCGAAGGAGAAGGAGTACATGTGCGACGGGACGTCGCACGCGCAGCCGGGGTAGGTGTTGTCGTGCCACGTCCCGCCCAGCGCCTCGCTCTTCTCCAGCACGACGAAGTCGTGGAAGCCGGACCGCTTGAGCCGGATCGCCATGCCGAGGCCGGCGAACCCTGAGCCGATGATGACGATCGCCGGGGCGCGCTCGCTCATGACCTCTCCTCTCGGATAACCTACTTCCGGTAAGTTACCGGGAGTAGGTTACTGACGGTAGGTCCAACAGAGGGGAATCTCCTGTGAGTGCCGCCACACCCCCTACCCGCAGGCGCCGCATGTCGCGCGCCGAGCGCGAGCAGCAGATGCTGGACGTGGCGGAGCGGGTGTTCGGCGAGCGCGGCTACCAGGCCGCCTCCATGGATGAGATCGCCGAGCGCTGCGGCGTCTCCAAGCCGATGCTCTACGAGTACTTCGGCTCGAAGGACGGCCTGCTCGTGGCGTGCGTGAGCCGCTCCAAGGCCGAGCTGTTCGAGGCCACCCAGAAGGCGATGGCGGGCGCCACCACCCCCGAGGACATCCTGTGGCGGGGGATGGTCGCCTACTTCCGGTTCATCGACGAGCACAGCAGGTCGTTCGCGATGCTGCTGCGCGAGCCGACGGCCGCCACCCCGGACGCCGTCCAGGCCGTCGACGAGACGCGGCGGCAGCAGAGCTCGCTCATCGCGGGGGTGCTCCGCACGTTCGCGCCGGCCGCGCCGGACGGGGTCGTCGAGGCGTACACGCAGATCATCATGGGCGCGAGCGAGCGGATGGCGCTGTGGCAGACGAGCCGCCCCGACGTGTCGGCGGAGGACGCGGCCCGGTACATGACGGACTTCTGCTGGAACGGCCTCAGTCCCTATCTCGCGCCCGCCGCCGGGGAAGCGCGTCCAGCGCCCCGATGAGCAGGTCGAGGCCGAACTCGAAGTCGGTCTCGGGGTCGACGTCGGCCAGCGCGGGGCCGTAGGCGAGCACGTGCGGGAACTCCTCCGGGTCGAGGCGGGTCCACGACTCGGCGCCGTTCTCGGCGAGGTGCCCCAGCATCTTCGCCATGCCGATCTCGCGCATCTGGGCGCCGAGCGCGTAGGCGATGAGCGCCCGCATGATGCGCACGGCCGTCTCGCCGTCGAACCCGGCCGCGTCGGCGAGCGCAAGGGCGCGCTCGGCCGGCCGCAGCCCGACCGGAGTGTCGACCTTGTGGGTCAGGACGATCGACATGCAGCGCGGATTGTCGTGGGCGACCTTCCGGAACGCCCGGACGAGGGCACGCGCGCGCTCCTGCCACCGCTCGGACGGGTCGTCGGGAAGTTCCAGGCCCGCGACCACGTGCTCGGCCACGCCCTCCAGCAGCGCCTCCTTGTTGGGGACGTGGTTGTAGAGCGACATCACGGCGACGTCCAGCTCGGCGGCGACCCGGCGCATCGACAGCGCGTCCGCGCCCTCGCGCTCGATCATCTCGACCGCCGCCTGCACGATGCGCGCCCGGGTCAGCCCCGGCCGCGGGGTGTCGGACGTCACACGCCTCGCCATCGCTCGCGCTCCTCCTCGCCGTTGACAGCGATAAGTGTCCCATGACACGGTACGTACACCGTACGTGAGACGTACACCGTACGTATCGGCTCCGTGAGCCGCGGCATCGTACGTATCGGCGCGCGGCCCGTGTCCGCGCTCGGGGAGGACGCCCATGTCGACCCACGACCTCTACACCGATCCCGTCCAGTCCGGCGCCTGGACCGTGCCGATGGCCGGCGACGCCAGGTTCACCTGGGAGTACGACGACGGCCGCGACCGCCTCCTCGCCCTCTACCAGAAGGGCAAGGACAAGCAGTGGGACTCGGTCAAGCGCATCGACTGGGACCTGGAGGTCGATCCGCACGACGTGCTCGGCGTGCCCGACCAGTCCCTCGCCATCTACGGGACGAAGTACTGGGACAGGCTGTCGGAGAAGGAGCGCGGCGAACTGCGGCAGCACTCCACGTCGTGGCAGTTCTCCCAGTTCATGCACGGCGAGCAGGGCGCGATGGTCACCGCCGCCCGGATCGTGGAGTCGGTGCCGGACCTCGACTCCAAGTTCTACTCCGCCACCCAGACGATGGACGAGGCCCGCCACGTCGAGCTGTTCGCGCGGTTCCTGCACGAGAAGGTCGGGATGGTCTACCCGATCAACACCAAGCTGCAGGACCTGCTGGACGAGACCCTCACCGACTCGCGCTGGGACATGCCCTACCTCGGCATGCAGGTGCTCATCGAGGGCCTGGCGCTCGCCGCGTTCGGCGTCATCCGCGACATCACCACCAAGCCGCTGCCCAAGCAGATCCTCGCCTACGTCATGCAGGACGAGGCGCGCCACGTCGCGTTCGGGCGGCTGGCTCTGCGCGACTACTACAAGCAGCTTTCGCCCGCGGAACTGCGCGAGCGCGAGGACTTCGTCATCGAGGGCTGCTACCTGATGCGCGACCGCATCCGCGGCCGGGAGATCTGGACCAACTTCGGCATCGACCCGAAGGAGGTCGACGAGATGGTCGAGAACTCCCCGTACATGCGGATGTTCCAGAGCCTGCTGTTCAGCCGCATCGTGCCGTGCGTGAAGGACATCGGGCTGTGGAGCGACCGCATCCGGCGCGCCTATGACGACATGGGCGTCCTGGACATGTCCAAGGCCGACCTCGACGCCCTCATGCACCAGGACGAGGAGATCGCCGAGAAGGTCGACGCCGAGCGGTTCGCCGCCGAGGAGGCCGTCCGCAAGGCCGAGGTGGACGGGGTCATCGCCGACGCGGCGGCGGGCTGAGTAAGTTCAGATCATTCGATCCGCCGCACACCTCGGAGGTCTGGATGCCCCTCGCGCACTTCGACGGAGCGCTCGCCGTCGTCACCGGAGCCGGCAGCGGCATCGGCCGGGCCGTCGCCCTCGCCCTGGCCGAGAACGGCGCCACCGTCGTCGCGGCGGACATCGACCTGCCCGCGGCCGAGCGCACGGTCTCCCTCGCCAAGACGCTCGGCGCGGGCGGCACCGCCTACCAGGTGGACGTGGCCGACGAAGCCGCGATGGAGGAGTTCGCCGCGCGGGTGAAGGAGACCCACCGCGTCCCCGACATCGTCGTCAACAACGCGGGCATCGCGGTCACCGGCCCCTTCCTCGACACCGGCGTCGAGGACTGGGAGCGCATCCTCGGCGTGAACCTGTGGGGCGTCGTCCACGGCTGCCGTCTGTTCGGCCGCCAGATGCGCGACCGCGTGCACGCCCTGCCCAACAAGCCCGACAAGCCGAACTTCGGCGGCCACATCGTCAACATCGCGTCCGCCGCCGCGTTCGCCCCGTGGCGCGCGATGCCCGCCTACTGCACGACCAAGGCCGCCGTCCTCATGCTCAGCGAATGCCTGCGCGCCGAACTGGCGGGCTCGCGCATCGGCGTGACGGCGGTCTGCCCCGGCTTCGTCAGCACCAGCATCGTCGACAACGCGATCCACCTGGAGGGCGACGCCGAGGCCCGCGCACGGCTGCGCAGCCGCGGCCAGCGGGCCATCAAGCTGCGCAACTACCCGCCGGAGAAGGTCGCCGAGCGGGTCGTCCACGCCATCATCAAGAACAAGCCCGTCGTGCCCGTCAACGCCGAGGGGCACCTCCTGCACGCCCTGTCCAGGGTCTCCCCCGCCTCCCTGCGCCTCCTGGCCAGGATTCCCGCCCGGGGTTAGCGTCCCCTCCGGGCGCGGCCCCCCGACTCTCCACGCGGTGAGAGGAGAAGGATCGATGCCCCCCGACGTCCTGTTGAGCGACGGCCGTCCCCGGAACTGGACGGCGCGGATCCGGTGCGGCGACGGCGACCACACGCTGGAGCTGACCCACCGGGAGGTGGTCGCCGAGCGGCTGCTGCGCGCGTCCCGCAAGCACTCCTTCGATCCGGACGTGGACGTCGACTGGGACGCCCCGCAGGACCCGGACATGTTCTACCTCCCGCCGCAGCTCACCTCGATCTACGAGACGCCGCTCTGGGACGGGCTGACGCACCGGCAGCGGGTGGAGCTGACCAAGCGGGAGATGTGCAGCATCGCCTCGTTCGGCATCTGGTCGGAGATGCTGCTGATGCAGTCGCTGGTGATGCACGCCTACCGGCACCGCTACGACAGCGACCACGTGGCGTACGCGCTGACGGAGATCGCCGACGAGTGCCGCCACTCGAAGATGTTCGGCCGGATGGTGCGCACCTGCGGGCTGCGCACCCACCGGCCCCGGGCGCTGGAGTTCCACCTCGCCAAGCTGTACGGGGCCGTGTACGACCCGATGCCGATGTTCGCCGGGACGCTGATCGTGGAGGAGTTCACCGACGCGTTCCAGCGGCTGACGTTCCCCGACGAGGAGATCCAGCCGGTGATCCGGCAGGTCACCCGGATCCACGTGGTCGAGGAGGCCCGGCACATCAGGTACGCGCGGGAGGAGCTGAAGCGGCTGGTCGCGGAGGTCCCCGCGGTCCGGCGGCGGATGGCGGCCTACGGGATGGCGCAGGCGACGCGGCTGATGACCACGCAGGTCATCCACCCGTCCTGCTACACGGCGGTGGGGCTGGACCCGCGGCTGGCGCGGCGCGTGGCCGCGCGCAGCCCGCACCGCCGCGCCACGATGGCGTGGGCGTTCCGCAAATGCACCGCGTTCTTGGACGAGGTCGGTTTCCTGGACGGCCGGGCGCGCGAAGTGTGGATCCGGGCGGGCCTCCTGGAGCGGTGAGCGGGACGCCGGGCGGCCATTTGTCTCATCGTCGAACCGAGTATTAGAAAATGGTTCACAAATGGCGGGGCATTGGTCCTTGTGCGGGCATGAAAAAGGGCCGCGGAGCGGGGACCACTCCGCGGCCCGTCGACGAATAAGGGCAGCTAGACCCGGGTATTGCGCACCCAGGACACTCCTAGCGATGGCATGGTCACGTCGTCGAACGCCTCCTCCCCGCGCATTGCGGCGCAACCGATCTTCGACTGGCGCGGGAGCTCGATCGGCACGCCCCTCCCCTTTACCGCCTCACCTTAGAAGGTGTTGACAGAAGCGATGCCATGATCGGCCGATTCAGGTCAGAAATGATTTAGTGCGGTGAGGACTTCGCGGGCGACGGCCGCGGCGGTGTCGAGGCAGGCCCGCTCGCGCGCGTCCCGCCGTCCGCCGCGCGGCGCCTGCTCGCTGTAGCTGACCGTGAAGACCGCGTTGCGGACGCGGGCCGTGACCTGCCCGACCACGGTCGGCTGCCCCTCGTCGGTCTTGAACCAGCGGTACGCCTCGTCTCCGATGCCCTGCTGGCGCTCCAGGGTGACGGTCCGCACGAGCGGGGCGTCGTGCGCCTGCGCCCACTGCGCGTCGTAGTAGCCCTCGGCGTCCTGGACGGGGGTGGCGGTGTCGCCCGGCGCGTACAGGTGCGCCTCGACGCGCAGCCAGCGGAACGCCGAGCCGGTCGAGGAGTAGGTGCACGTGGTGAGCGTCGAGTTCGCGCTCTGCCGCCGCGTCGCCTTCGGGACGGCCCGCTCGACCGTGCTCGCCGCGACCGTCCCGCACGGCGCCGGGAGCGCGCTGATCACCCGCTGCGCCGGGGCCGGCGACCCGCCGGCGCTGCCCGGCGGCGGCTGCGACCGGCCGTCCGGCGGCGTCCGCCGCGGGGCCGCCGCCTCGTCCCGCTGCCCGGACACGACCAGGACCACCGCGACCGCCGCCGCGGCGAGCGCCACCGCCGCCGCCAGCAGCGCGATCAGCCTGCGCGGCCGGCGCCCCGGCTGCGGCGGCTCCGGCCCCGAGTACGGCCGGTGGAACGGTTCGACCGGACGCCGAAGGCCCACGCCGCGCTCCTCACTCCGTCTCGTCGATCGGCCCGCATCCGCCAACGTAACCAGGGCCGCGGCGCCTGACCAGGGCCCCGGGCGGTGCCGACTGTCAGGCCCGGTGGTCACAATGAGGGGATGCTGATAGCGGACATCGCGCGGACCTCGGAGGCGGTCGCGGGCACCTCGGGCCGCAAGGCCAAGGTATCCGCGCTCGCGGAGTGCCTGCGCGCGGCCGATCCGGGCGAGGCCGCGACCGTGGTCGCCTACCTGTCCGGTGAGCTGCCGCAACGCCAGATCGGGGTGGGCTACGCCGCGCTGCGGGACGTGCCGCCGCCCGCCGCCGGGCCGTCCCTGACGGTGCCCGAGGTCGACGCGGCGTTCGGTGAGATCGGCGCCGTGTCCGGGCCCGGGTCCGTCGCGCGGCGGCGCGAGCTGCTCGCGGCGCTGTTCGGCCGCGCCACCGCCCCCGAGCAGGACTTCCTCATCAGGCTGCTGGCGGGCGAGCTGCGGCAGGGCGCGCTGGACGGGGTGATGGCCGAGGCGATCGCGTCGGCGGCCGGGGTGCCCTCCGCCGAGGTCCGGCGCGCGTTCATGCTGCGGGGCTCGCTCGGCCCGGTCGCGACGACCGCCCTGGCCGAGGGCGTGGAAGGGCTGCGCGGGTTCGCGCTGGAGGTCGGGCGGCCGGTCAAGCCGATGCTGGCCGCCGCCGCGCCGTCGGTCGACGAGGCGTTCGCCAAGCTCAAGGCCGAGGCGGCCGTGGAGTGGAAGCTCGACGGCATCCGCGCGCAGGTGCACGTGTCCGGCGGCGAGGTCCGGGTGTTCACCCGGACGCTGGACGAGATCACCTCACGGCTCCCCGAGGTCGTGGAGGCGGTGCGCGGGCTGCCCGTCCGGGCGGCGGTGTTCGACGGCGAGCTGATCGCCCTGCGCCCGGACGGCCGTCCCCACCCCTTCCAGGTCACCTCCGCCCGCACCGCGACCCGCACGGCGAAGGGCACCGAGCCCGTGCCGCTGGCCGTCTTCCTGTTCGACGTGCTGCACCTCGTGGAGGCCGAGGGCGACGCGCGCGGCGAGAACCTGCTCGACGCGCCCGGGGCCGAGCGGTACGAGGCGCTCGCCCGGGTCGTCCCCGAGGAGCTGCGGATGCCCCGGGTGGTCACCGGCGACCCCGCGCGGGCCAAGGAGGTCTTCGACGAGGCCGTCGCGCGCGGCCACGAGGGCGTCGTGGTCAAGGCCCTCGACACCCCGTACACGGCCGGGCGGCGCGGCGCCGGCTGGATCAAGGTGAAGCCCCGGCACACCCTCGACCTCGTCGTCCTCGCCGTCGAGTGGGGGCACGGCCGCCGCCAGGGCCTGCTGTCCAACCTGCACCTCGGCGCCCGCGACCCCGAGACCGGCGGCTTCGTCATGCTCGGCAAGACGTTCAAGGGGCTCACCGACGAGCTGCTCGCCTGGCAGACGAAGCGGCTCCGCGAGCTGGCCGTGCGCGAGGACTCGTGGACCGTGCACGTCCGGCCCGAACTGGTCGTCGAGATCGCGTTCGACGGCGTGCAGCACAGCCCCCGCTACCCCGGCGGCATCGCGCTGCGGTTCGCCCGCGTCCTGCGGTACCGGCCCGACAAGTCGGCCGCCGAGGCCGACACGATCGACACCGTCCGGGCCGTCGCCCCCGTCATGGACTGAGCGACCCCGTCAGGGGCGCAGCTCGGTCGTCTCCGCGGGCGGCGCCTCCCCAGCCGACGCTCCCCGCGACGGGGCTCCCCTTGACGGGGCTCCCCTGAAGGGCGTGCCCCTGGGCGGCTGTTCCTCTTCGCGGGCGCGGCCGCGGGCCCGCCGGGTGGACGCGGCGCGGTCACGGATCCGCGACCCGGTCCGTCCCCGCACACGCGGCAGAGCGCGGCGGCGAGCGCGGGCGGCGGCCTCCCGGCGCGCGCGGGCCACGGCGCCCCGCTCGGCGCGGGCGGCGGCCTCCTGCTCGGCCCGGACGGCCGCGCGGCGCGCCGACCTGCGCTCGGACCGGCGCGCCCGGCCGCGTTCGGCGCGGCGCTCGGCCCGGCGCTCGGCGCGCGCGGCGGCGCGGGCCATCCTGCGGCGGCGGGCCCGCTCGGCGACGTCGGCGCGGCGCTGCAGCAGCTCGGGCGGGATGAGGTCGTGCCGGCCCGCGATGAACTCCTGCACCCAGATCTTGGCCTGGATCAGCGGCCGCCTGAGCCGCTTCTCGCGCCGGACGGCCCGCTGGTAGCGGCGCGAGTCGGGGTCGTAGCGCCAGCGCGACCAGGGCGAGCCGGGCCGCGCCACCCGGATCGCGCCGAAGATCAGCAGCGCGGGCACGAACAGCCCGAGCAGGCCCGTCCAGATCTTGCCCTTGAGCAGCGTGATCACGGCGAGCACGAGGTTGACGGCCAGGGAGGCGACGTAGACGCGGGTGATCAGCCCGGTGCCCGGGTCGGGCGCGATGCCCTCGTAGCCGAGGGGGCGGATGCCGAGCAGGAGCAGCCCGGTCACCGCCATGGCGACGAACACGGCGTCGACGGACGCCCGGCCCTTCTCCGTCCAGTAGACGTCGCTGAGGTGCAGGATCAGCGCGAACTCGTCCAGGACGAGGGCGGAGCCCATCCCGAACACCACCGCCGCCGCGAGGTCGAGGCCGACGTAGGCGTCCGGGACGGCGAGGCTCGCCACCCCGCCCACCAGCATCAGCACGACGCCGAACACGACGTGGTGGATGTGCACGTCGCCGACGGCCACGTTCCGGAACCACCAGCGCACGTTGGCGCGGATCAGCCGGACGTTCACCCGCGTCAGCACGAAAGTGACCATGAACGCGACGAAGAAACCGAACAGCGGAAGCCGCCCGGTCGCCACGATGCGTTCGTCGAACATCTCGATCATCTGCCCCCCGCCATCTCAATGATGCACCCTGACATGCGCGGATATCGTGGGACCCTGCCGACGATCAAGAGGAGCACCGCCGTGAGCCGTATCGTGGACCGCTGCGATCCCGGGTACCGGGCGTGGATCGCCGAGGCGGTCCGGCTGGTGGAGGCCGACGCCAACCGCAGCGCCGACACGCACCTGCACGTCTTCCCGCTGCCCCCGGAGTGGGGCATCGACCTCTACCTGAAGGACGAGTCCGTCCACCCCACGGGTTCACTGAAGCACCGGCTCGCGCGTTCGCTGTTCCTGTACGGGCTGGCGAACGGCTGGATCCGCCAGGACACGACGATCATCGAGGCGTCCAGCGGGTCCACCGCCGTGTCGGAGGCGTACTTCGCGCGGCTGCTCGGCCTGCCCTTCGTCGCGGTCATGCCGGCCACCACCAGCCCGGAGAAGATCCAGCTCATCGAGTTCCACGGCGGCCGCTGCCACCTTGTGGACGACCCTTCGGCGATCTACGAGGAGTCGCGGCGGCTCGCGGCCGAGTGCGGCGGCCACTTCATGGACCAGTTCACCTTCGCCGAGCGGGCGACGGACTGGCGCGGCAACAACAACATCGCCGAGTCGATCTTCGAGCAGATGCGGCTGGAGCGCTTCCCCGAGCCGTCCTGGATCGTGGTCGGCGCGGGCACCGGCGGGACGTCCGCGACGATCGGCCGGTACGTCCGGTACCGGATGTTCCAGACGCGGCTCGCGGTCGTCGACCCGGAGGGGTCGGCGTTCTACGGCTCCTTCTGCGACGGGGACCCCGAGCGGACGGCGGCGGGCTCGCGGATCGAGGGCATCGGCCGCCCGCGCGTCGAGCCGTCGTTCCTGCCCACCGTGATCGACCGGATGATCCGGGTGCCGGACGCGGCGTCCGTCGCGGCGATGCGCTGGACCAGCGAGGTCGGCGGCCGCAGCGTCGGCGGCTCCACCGGCACGAACATGTGGGGCGCGGCGGAGCTGATCGCGCAGATGCGGGCGCGCGGGGAGCGCGGCAGCGTCGTCACGCTCCTGTGCGACGGCGGCGAGCGCTACGCCGGCACCTACGGGTCGGACGCGTGGCTCGCGGAGCGGGGCATCGACATCGCCCCCTACCGGGCCGCGCTGGACGGCTTCCTCAAGACCGGCACGATGCCGGACGTCACCCCGTGACGCGGATCGGGTTGAACAGGTCGGCGTAGATGAGCAGGCCGCCCATGATGATCAGGACGGCCGCCATCACGTACGTCACCGGCAGCGCCTTGGCGACGTCCACGTAGCCCGGGTCGGGGCGGCGGAAGATCCTGGCGAACGCCTTCTTGACCGCCTCCAGCAGGGCGCCTGCGATGTGCCCGCCGTCCAGCGGCAGCAGCGGGATGAGGTTGAACAGCCCGACCGCGAGGTTCAGCGAGCCGAGCAGCATCACGAAGAAGGAGACCTTCTGGGTGCCGGTGAGATCGTCGGACGCGGCGACCTCGCCGCCGATCCGGCTGACGCCGACGACGCCGATCGGGCCGTTCGGGTCGCGCTTCTCACCGCCGAAGGCGGCGTTCCACACGCCGACCATCTTCTGCGGCATCCGCACCAGCGCGCCCGCGGTCCGCGCGGTCAGGTCGCCCATCGTGCTCGCGACCGCCCCGGGCCCCTGCCGCTCGATCGCGCTGGTCGGCGTGATGCCGAGGAAGCCGACGTTGACGACCTTGTTCTCGTCCTCGAGGTCGTACATCTGGTTGCGGGTGATCGGGACGTTCAGCCGCACGTCCTGGCCGCCGCGCCGGACGGTCATCGGGACGGTCTTGCCGCCGTCGTCGCGGATCAGCCGCTGGAGCTCCCCGTAGTCGTCGACCTTCCTGCCGTCGAACGACACGATCCGGTCACCGGGCCGGAGCCCGACCTGCCGCGCGGGCGTCGGCGCCGCGCTCGCCGGGCACGCGGTGACGTTGGCGCTGGCCGGCACCATGCACTCGGCGACCTCCTTGATCACCGGCTGCGGCTGGTTGGTGCCGATGCCCATCAGCAGGATCGCGAAGAACAGCACCGACAGCAGCAGGTTCATCGCGGGCCCGCCGAACATGATGAGCAGCTTCTGCCACCACTTCTTGGCGTAGAACACGCGGTTCTCGTCGCCCGGCCCGACCTCCTCCAGCGCGGCGCCGCGCGCGGACTCGATCAGCCCCTGCCACGGCCCGGTGCTGATCCGCCGCACCTGCCCCGGGGCGTCGCCCTTGCGCGGCGGCAGCATGCCGATCATGCGGATGTAGCCGCCGAGCGGGATCCACTTGACGCCGTACTCGGTCTCGCCCTTGCGCTTCGACCACATCGTGGGCCCGAACCCGACCATGAACTGGGTGGTCCGCACCTTGAACAGCTTGGCGAACGAGAAGTGCCCGAGCTCGTGCAGCGCGATGGAGACCAGCAGCCCGAAGAAGAGGATCAAGGCTCCAGCCAGGTAGTAGACCATGCGGCGTGCCCCTCCGGGTCCGTGTTACCCCGTGCCCGGGGTTGATCTCCAGCGACCAATTCAGAGTACGTTACGGCCCCCGATCCGGTTGAAGCGAACGAAGAACCCGCACAACCCCGCTCCTTTGCGCCGAGGTGCTAACCCGCCCGCGCGGCATTGGCATGAGGATGCGTATCCGCAGGTACCGCCGACCCCGCATCATGGGCGCTCCCACCCCGGTCGACGGAGGTTCCCACCTTGAAGCGCGGTCATGTAGCGGTACTCGCCCTGGCCCTGGCCCTGCCCCTGGCCGGCTGCGGGGGCTCCGACGAGGGCGGCCAGGCAGCGGGCACGTCGAACTCCCCGGCCCCGACCGCCGCGTCCCCGGCTCCGTCCACCCCCGAGCAGGGAACGGGCAAGGAGGCCACGCCCCTCCCTCCGGCACAGTCGAAGGCGGTCAAGGCCTTCAACGACTGCATGCACAAGCAAGGCGTGGAGATGCCCACCCCCAACCCCACGAGATCCCCCGCCCCGGACGAACTCCAAAAGATCAAGGCCGCCCTCCAAACCTGCGTGAAGTCGATGTCGCCCCCACCCAGCACATCCCCCAACTGACACCGGCACGCAGGCCCCAGGACGTCCCGAGTGCA
The DNA here is from genome assembly GCF_040492135.1 of Actinomadura sp. NPDC000600. Classification (NCBI taxonomy): domain Bacteria; kingdom Bacillati; phylum Actinomycetota; class Actinomycetes; order Streptosporangiales; family Thermomonosporaceae; genus Actinomadura; species Actinomadura sp. NPDC000600. The sequence goes on along the minus strand of NZ_JBEUPD010000001.1, from coordinate 404,270 downwards.
CCCCCGGCAGCGCACTCGGGACACGCGTTTCCCCAGGCGCGGGCCCTGGGGAAACGCCAGGAACACTGCTAATCTCTTTCGACAGCTGATGATCCCGTGCGGGAGAGTCCCTTGCATCCGGCTTGGGACGCCGAAGGAGCAAATCCTCCCCGGAACCTCTCAGGCCCACGGACCGCACGGGCCAGGCGACCTCTGGAAAGCGGGGACCCCGGTCCCCCGCCGAAGGTGAAAGCCCGCCGCGCGGCGGGTGAAGCTCTCAGGCGCCGATGACAGAGGGGGAGGCACCGATACGCCCGGTGCGCGAGTGGGACGATGGACCACGCGCGCCCGTGACGAAGGAGCCGAACCCATGTCCGCCGACAAGACCGCGAAGAAGACGCCGCTGCACGACGTCCACGAGGACCTCGGCGCGAATCTCGTCGACTTCGCCGGCTATCTGATGCCGCTCCGCTATGCGAGCGAGACCGCCGAGCACCAGGCCGTCCGGACCGGTGCCGGGCTGTTCGACCTGTCGCACATGGGGGAGATCTTCCTCTCCGGTCCGGGCGCGGGCGCCGCGCTCGACTACGCGCTGGTCGGGAACCTGTCGCCGATGCCGGTGGGCAAGGCCCGCTACACGATGATCTGCGGGCAGGACGGCGGCGTCCTGGACGACCTGATCGTCTACCGGCTGGCGGACGAGACGTGGATGGTGGTCGCGAACGCGGCGAACGCCGCCGTCGTGCGGGACGCCCTCGTCGAGCGCGCCGCGGGCTTCGAGGCCGCGGTGGACGACCGCTCCGACTCCTACGCGCTGATCGCCCTGCAGGGGCCGCGCTCCCAGGGGATCCTCGAAGGGTTCACCGACGCGCCGCTGGACGGCCTGAAGTACTACGCGATCCTCGCGGGGCGGGTCGCCGGCGTGGACGCGCTCGTCGCACGCACCGGGTACACGGGCGAGGACGGGTTCGAGCTGTTCGTCGACGCGTCCGACGCCGTCCCGCTGTGGAAGGCGCTCGCGGCGGTGGACGGGGTGGTCCCGGCGGGGCTGTCGGCCCGCGACACCCTGCGCCTGGAGGCGGGGATGCCGCTGTACGGGAACGAGCTGACCGCCGAGACGACGCCGTTCGAGGCGGGCCTCGGCCGGGTGGTGAAGCTGGACAAGCCCGTTGATTTCGTGGGGAAGAGCGCCCTGGCGGCGCAGGCGCAGACCCCTCCGGGCCGTAGGCTCGTGGGACTGGTCGCGCGGGGGCGTCGCGCGCCCCGCAAGGGGTACCAGGTCGTCACGTCCGGCGGCACGCCGTGCGGGGTCGTGACGAGCGGCGCCCCGTCGCCCACACTGGGCACGCCGATCGCCATGGCGTACCTCGACAGCGGCGTCGAGGAGACGGGCCTCGCCGTGGACGTCCGAGGCCGGCACGAGCCGGTGGACGTGGTGGCCCTGCCGTTCTACAAGCGGTCCTGATCTGCAAGCGTTCCTGAACAAGTTGTCCGGCGGTGTGGGGCCCCGCCCCCACAGTGGAAAGAGAGAAGTGATCGTGAGCGTTCCGGAGGAGCTCCGCTACAGCGAGGAGCACGAGTGGGTGTCGGGCCTCGGTGGCGAGGACGGCATCGTCACGGTCGGCATCACCGCGCACGCCGCCGACGCCCTCGGCGAGATCGTCTACATCGAGCTGCAGCCCTCGGAGGGCGACACCGTCGAGGCGGGCGAGCCGTGCGGCGAGGTCGAGTCGACCAAGTCGGTCAGCGACATCTACTCCCCCGTCAGCGGCGAGATCACCGCGATCAACAGCGCGGTGGTGGACGAGCCGAAGGTCATCAACGACGACCCGTACGGCGAGGGCTGGATCTTCAAGGTCCGGATCTCGGAGGAGCCGGGCGACCTGCTCGACTCCGCCGCCTACGACAAGCTGATCGAGGAAGCATGAGCGGGCTGGAGGGGCGCGGCGGCGCCTGGACTGAGGAGCGAGGAACGAGCGACGAGGGAAGGCGCCGCCAAGTGGCGCCCCGGAAGCCCGCGGGGAGCACAGCATGAGTCTGTACGACTCCCTGGCGACGGCCGATCCGGAGGTCGCCGAGGCCGTCACGGCGGAGCTGCGGCGCCAGCAGGGCACCCTCGAGATGATCGCGTCGGAGAACTTCGCGCCCGTCTCGGTGCTGGAGGCGCAGGGGTCGGTCCTGACGAACAAGTACGCCGAGGGGTACCCGGGGCGCCGCTACTACGGCGGCTGCGAGTTCGTCGACATCACCGAGCAGCTCGCCATCGACCGGGCCAAGGCGCTGTTCGGCGCCGAGCACGCGAACGTCCAGCCGCACAGCGGGGCGCAGGCCAACACGGCGGTCTACTTCGCGCTGCTCCAGCCCGGCGACACGATCCTCGGGCTCGACCTCGCGCACGGCGGGCACCTCACGCACGGGATGCGGCTGAACTACTCCGGCAAGGTGCTGAACGTGGTGCCCTACCACGTCCGCGCCGAGGACGGCCTGGTCGACATGGAGGAGGTCGCCGCCCTCGCGGCCGAGCACCGCCCCAAGATGATCGTGGCGGGCTGGTCGGCGTATCCGCGGCAGCTCGACTTCGCGAAGTTCCGGGAGGTCGCCGACTCGGTCGGGGCGCTGCTCATGGTCGACATGGCGCACTTCGCCGGCCTGGTCGCGGCGGGGCTGCACCCCTCGCCCGTCCCGTACGCCGACATCGTGACGACCACGACGCACAAGACGCTCGGCGGTCCGCGCGGCGGGCTGATCCTCGCCCGCGAGGAGTACGGCAAGAAGATCAACTCTGCGGTGTTCCCCGGCATGCAGGGCGGCCCGCTGGAGCACGTGATCGCGGCCAAGGCCGTCGCCCTCAAGATCGCCGCGTCGGAGGAGTTCCGGGCCCGGCAGGCGGTCACCGTGGAGGGCGCGAAGCTGCTCGCCGAGCGCCTGCTCGCCGCGGACTCCGCGAAGGCCGGCGTCAAGGTGCTCACCGGCGGGACGGACGTCCACCTCGTGCTGGTCGACCTGGTGGACTCCGAGCTCACCGGCCGGGACGCCGAGGACCGCCTGCACGACATCGGCATCACGGTCAACCGCAACGCGGTGCCGAACGACCCGCGCCCGCCGATGGTCACCTCCGGCCTGCGGATCGGCACGCCCGCGCTCGCGACCCGCGGCTTCACCGCCGAGGACTTCGCCGAGGTCGCGGACGTGATCGCGCTGGCGCTGCAGCCGTCCTTCGACCGGGACCGGCTCGCGGAGCGGGTGAAGGCGCTCGCCGCCGAGCACCCCCTGTACCCGAACCTGTGACGTTCCGGCGCCCTCTCCTCTCCGGAGGAGGGGGCGCGGCTACAACGAGGTAGCTATGGCCATCAGCGTTTTCGACCTGTTCAAGATCGGTATCGGCCCGTCGTCGTCCCACACGGGCGGTCCGATGGCGGCCGCGCACCGGTTCGCCCGCGGCCTGGACCGCGACGGGCTGCTGGAGAAGACCGCGTCCGTCGCCGTCACCCTCTACGGCTCGCTCGGCCTCACCGGCAAGGGCCACGGCTCCGACAAGGCCGTCATCCTGGGTCTCGAAGGCGACAAGCCCGAACTCGTCGACGTGGACCGGGTGGACGAGCGCCTCGCGGCGATCCGCGAGCGCGGGGCCCTGCGCCTGTTCGGCGACCACGACGTCCCGTTCGTGGTGAACGAGCACCTGGTCTTCGAACGCAAGGAGTCGCTGCCCGGCCACCCCAACGGGATGCGGTTCACGGCCCTGGACGCCTCGGGCCAGGAGCTGCGCGCCAAGGTGTACTACTCGGTGGGCGGCGGCTTCATCGTGGACGAGAACGCCACCGGCGCCGACCGCATCAAGCCCGACGACACCGTCCTGCCGCTCCCCTTCGACACCGCCGCCGAGCTGCTCGACCGCTGCCGGGAGACGGGCCTGTCGATCTCCGCGCTCATGCTGGAGAACGAGCGGGCGTTCGGCCGCACCACCGCCGAGATCCACGACGGCCTGCTCGAACTCTGGCAGGTGATGCGCGCCTGCGTCGCCCGGGGCTGCATCCGCGAGGGCCTGCTGCCGGGCGGGCTCAAGGTGCGCCGCCGCGCTCCCCAGCTGCACCGCCAGCTCTCCGCCGAGAAGGCGTCCGACCCGCTCCACGCGATGGACTGGGTCACCCTGTTCGCCCTCGCCGTCAACGAGGAGAACGCGGCGGGCGGCCGCATCGTCACCGCCCCCACCAACGGCGCCGCGGGCATCATCCCGGCCGTCCTGCATTACTACGACCGGTTCGTCCCGGGGTGCGACGACGAGGGCGTCGTGCGGTTCCTGCTGACCGCGGGGGCGATGGGCGTGCTGTTCAAGCAGAACGCCTCCATCTCCGGCGCCGAGGTCGGCTGCCAGGGCGAGGTCGGCTCGGCCTGCTCGATGGCCGCCGCCGGGCTCACCGAGGTCCTCGGCGGCACCCCCGAGCAGGTGGAGAACGCCGCCGAGATCGGCATCGAGCACAACCTGGGCCTGACCTGCGACCCCGTCGGCGGCCTGGTCCAGGTGCCCTGCATCGAGCGCAACGCGGTCGGCGCCATCAAGGCCATCAGCGCCGCCCGCATCTCCCTGCGCGGCGACGGCCGCCACTTCGTCTCCCTCGACAAGGCCATCAAGACCATGCGCGACACCGGCCGCGACATGCTCGACAAGTACAAGGAGACCTCCCGCGGCGGCCTGGCCGTCAACGTCATCGAATGCTGACGGAGGGACGAGGCCGGCAAGCGGGCAGGAGAGGCCGTTCGTAAGTCACGGGAGCGGGAGGCCTCCGCCTCGCCCGGGACACAGATGCGCAAGACCGAAGGCCCGCGGCATCTGAGACCACGACCACTCGTCGCCCGAGGCAATTCTCCCGGCCCGCGGCGCGTTCGCCGGGGCGGCAGTGCTCCTCCCGGCCCTGAGCGTCCCGAGCCTGCTCGATCGAGTGGAGAGCAACACGGCGGAGTGAGATTCTCTCCGACTCGTGCGCCTCATCGTTCTTTTTGGAGATTAGGGCGAGAGGGGTGAATATCTTCAAATCCCGCACATCGGGCACCGAGTCCCGACCGGTCGACATGAATTGGATCACAGCGAAATTTAATATTGACCGGCATTGTCCAATTTTGCGGCATACCACCAGGTCCGATTTGACGTAAATTGTTCCATTGGCAACCGTTTTGTCAGGGCGGAATGTGCGGTGGCTGGAGGTTTGGCGAGCTCGATCTTTCTGCGGTAAGTTGCGCTGAACTCGCCGACTCGCTTGGCGCCACGGTTCGAGCAATGGCCGGCTCACCCGCACCCCTCGCGATGAGCCGGTCGCCTCTGGGGGTGCCCACATCAAACCCGTCCTTATTTTCAATTAGCCGAGAATCGGTATCGAACACCTCTCGGCTGGAGAAGAGGAACTCAACGAAGGTGAATACCCAAGGAGCAATTTCATACATTACCATCGCCGTTCTCACCGGGATGATAGTCGGCATCATCATCGGCCATATGAGGCCGGCCGGTAAGGCGACCCTTCGCGACAGGTTCCGCGAAGGTTTCATGGCCTTCTTTGCCAGCACGGCCCTGATCCTAACGATCATGGTCGCCTGTGGCGCTTTTTCCGGTGGCTCACGTAACACCACCGACAAGCGGTACGAGGCGAAAAGCTGCAAGGTGACGCAGGTCGACGCCGCGGGCAAGGCCGACGCCGCAGGCAAGCTCTACGCGGCAGAAAAGCAGTAGCACTCGCATGTGCCGGGCCTTTGGGGTGAGGCCCGGCCAACCGCACTCGCGGACTTCGGAGATTTCCGAGGGCGCCTCCTTTGACAAGCCGGTGCCGGGCCTTCAGAGGCCCGGCACCCGACCAGCGGTCAGCCGCGTCAACGCTACTGGAGCGGAATGTCCAGGCCATGCTCGGCAAGGGGGCGGGGGCCGTGGATTCGGCGGGCGGTTTCGGGGATCGCGATGTCGTTGATGCTCGCCTCGCGGCGGCGCATCAGGCCGTGCTCGTCGAACTCCCACAGCTCGTTGCCGTAGCTGCGCCACCACTGGCCGGCGGCGTCGTGCCACTCGTACTGGAACCGGACGGCCATGCGGTTCTCGCGGAACCCCCACAGGCTCTTGCGCAGCGCGTAGTCGAGCTCGCGCTCCCACTTCGCCGTCAGGAAGGCGATGATCTCCTCCCGTCCGGTGACGAACTGATCCCTGTTCCGCCACACCGAGTCGGGCGTGTAGGCGAGCGCCACCCGCCGCGGGTCGCGGGTGTTCCAGGCGTCCTCGGCCGCCTGGACCTTCTGCCTCGCGGTCTCCAGGGTGAACGGCGGGTAAGGCGGACGGTCTTCCGGCATTGAGGCCTCCTCATGTTGAGAACGGTCGTTCTCCATCATTGCCGCTAAGGTAGGGAACGACCGTTCTCAACGTCAAGCCAGGAGCGCCGATGCCGGCCGCGATCACCGAGGAGCAGCAGGAGCGCGACCGCGAGGCGCTGCTGGACGTCGCGGAGCGACTCTTCTACCGGCAGGGCGTCCAGGCGGTGGGCATGGACGAGCTGCGGACCGCGGCCGGCCTGCCCCTCAAGCGCATCTACCGGCTCTTCCCGACGAAGGAGGCCCTGGTCGTGGCGATGCTGGACCGCCGCGACCGCCGCTGGCGAGGCAGCCTGGCCGCGCACCTGGACGCGGTGCCCGACCCCCGGGAGCGGGTCCTCGCCCTGTTCGACTGGCTCGGGGAGTGGTTCGCCGAGCCCGGCTTCCGCGGCTGCGCGTGGGTCAACGCCCACGGGGAACTCGGCTCGTCGTCCCCGGCGATCGCGGACGCGGCGCGGGCCCACAAGCGGGCGTTCCACGAACAGGTCGTCGCCCTGGTCTCCCCCGTCGCCGCGCCGGCTGCCGAGGCCGTCTACCTGCTCGCCGAGGGCGCGATCGTGGTCGCCGGCGTCCACGGCGACCCCACCGCCGCCGCCCGCGCCCGGACCGGCGCCCGGCTCCTCCTGGACGGGGCCCAATAACTCCGCCGGGGTTGACCTTGCCGTTGGCGGCAGGGTTCCAGGGTGGGGGCATGGAGACGAAATCGCAGGACAGGGTCGTCCTGGTCACCGGGGCCGGGACCGGGATCGGACGCGCCACGGCGCGCATGTTCGCAGCCGAGGGCGCGCGGGTGGTGGCCGTGGGGCGGCGGGCCGAGCCGCTGGCCGAGACCGCGCAGGGCCATCCCGGCATCGAGCCGCTCGCCGCCGACATCACCGGTGAGGGCGCCGCCGAGGAGATCGTCCGCAGGGTGACGGACGCGCATGGGCGGCTCGACGTGCTGGTCAACAACGCGGCGATCGTCCGGAGCGGGACGCTGGAGGCCCTCACCCCGGAGACGATCGCGCCGCAGCTCGCGACGAACCTGGTCGCGCCCGTCCTGCTGACCCAGGCGGCGCTGCCGGCGCTGGACGGCGGCGGGGTGGTCGTCAACGTCAGCACGTCGATCGGGCAGCGGGGCTGGCCGGGCAACGCCTTCTACGCCGCGACGAAGTCGGCGCTGGAGACGCTCACGCGCAGCTGGGCGCTGGAGCTCGCGCCGCGCGGGATCCGGGTGGCCGCCGTGGCGCCGGGGGCGGTCGCCACCCCGATGGGCGAGCACCAGGGGCTGTCGGCCGAGCGCCTGGCCGCGCTGCGGCAGTGGCAGATCGAGCACACCCCGCTCGGACGCGTCGGGCGTCCCGAGGAGGTCGCGTGGGCGATCACGCGGCTGGCCTCGCCGGGCGCCTCGTTCGTCACCGGTGTCGTGCTCGCGGTGGACGGCGGCGCCGTGATCGCCTGAACCGGTGGCGGGCGCCCCGGCGCCTGGTAGGACTGGGGCCGGAGGTGGTGACGGTGCGGATCGGCGAGCTGGCGCGGATCACCGGGACGACGCCGCGCGCGCTGCGGCACTACGAGGAGGCGGGCCTGATCACGTCCCGCCGGGCGGGCAACGGCTACCGGGTCTACGACGAGGGCGCGGCCGTGCGGGTCCGCAACATCCGGGAGCTGCTCGCCGTCGGCCTCACCCTCGACGACGTGCGCGCGTTCTCGGTCTGCCTGGACGGCGACGTGGCGGCCTCGCCCCCGTCCGAGCGGGGCCTCCGGATCGCCATGGACCGCCTCGCCGTCCTCGACGCGCGCCTCGCGGCCCAGACCGAGGCCCGCGACCGCCTCGCGACCGCCCTGGCCCGGGCGACCGAGCGACGCCCCGCACCGGCCCGCTGACGCGCACCCGCCGCGGACAATCCGGTTCCGCCCGCTCCAGGGGCGTGTGATGATCGCGGTATGCCGGTCGACTCGCATCTGCTCGCGGTGTTCCTCGTGACCTCGATCATCGCCATGGTGATCCCCGGCCCCGACATGCTGTTCATCCTCGGATGCGGCATGCGGGGCGGGCCGCGGGCGGGGCTGCTCGCCACGGCGGGGGTCGCGACGAGCGAGGCGGTGCACGTCGCCGTGGCCGCGGCCGGGCTGGCCGCGCTCTTCGCGGCGGTGCCGGTCGCGTTCACGGTGGTCCGGGTGGTCGGGGCCGCCTACCTGATCTACCTGGGCGTCCAGACCCTGCGGCACCGCAGGGACGTGGACGTGGAACCGGCCGGGGTCTCGGGGCGGCGGGCCTACCTCAACGGGCTGCTGACCAATCTGCTGAACCCGAAGATGGTCACCTTCACCATCGCGTTCCTGCCCCAGTTCATCGACCCCGCGCTCGGGCACGTGTGGGCGCAGTTCGCGATCCTCGGCGCCGTCCTGATCGCGCTGGAGTTCCTCGTGGACGGCACGGTCGGCGTCCTCGCGGGACGCATCGGGGACTGGCTGCGCCGCCGGCACACCGCCCGCCGCAGGCTCAACGCCACGGTCGGGGCCCTCTTCATCGGCCTGGGCGTCCGCCTGGCCGCGGAGCGCTGACGCGCCGCCCGGACGGACGGACGGCGGGTCAGGCGCGGGCGCCCCGGCCGGTGGGCGAGTGGGCGCCCCGGCGGGCCTCGGTGCCGCAGTGGCGGCAGACGACCACGGGGGTGACCGTCTCGCCGCACGAGTGCCGCCAGCTGACGGGCGGGTCGTCCGGGTGCAGGTGCCGGTCGCCCCAGGCCATCAGCACGAGCAGGACGTCGCACAGCTCCCAGCCGGCGGGCGTGAGGTGGTACTCGTGGCGCACCGGGTGGTCGCTGTAGCGCTCGCGGCGGACGATGCCGTTCGCCTCCAGCTTGCGGAGGCGGGAGGTGAGGATGTCGCGGGACGCGCCGGTGTTGCGGACGATCTGGTCGAAGCGCCGCACCCCGTAGCTCAGCTCCCGGATCGCCAGCAGGCTCCAGCGCTCGCCGACCAGGTCCAGGGTGTCGGCGATGGAGCACTCGCGCGGGTCGGCGTCCTTCGGCATACCGGGAAGCCTAGCCGCCGGGTCCGGGCGCCCCGCCCCGTCAGAGCCGCTCGACGACGGTGGCGTTGGCCAGGCCGCCCGCCTCGCACATCGTCTGCAGGCCGAACCGGCCGCCGCGGTCCTCCAGGGCGTGCAGCAGCGTCGTCATGAGGCGGGCGCCGCTCGCGCCGAGCGGGTGGCCGATCGCGATCGCGCCGCCGCGCACGTTGACGCGCGCCAGGTCGGCGCCGGTCTCGCGGGCCCACGCGAGCACGACGGGGGCGAACGCCTCGTTCACCTCGAACAGGTCGATGTCGTCCAGCGTGAGGCCGGCGCGCTCCAGCACCTTCGCGGTCGCGGGGATGATCGCGGTGAGCATGAGCAGGGGGTCGTCGCCGGTCACGGCGAACGCGTGGAAGCGGGCGCGCGGGCGCAGGCCGAGCCGCTCGGCGACGTCGGCGCCCATGACCAGGACGGCGGCGGCGCCGTCGTTGACCGGCGAGGCGTTGCCGGCGGTGATCTTCCAGGCGATCTCGGGGAACCGCTCGGCCATGCGCTCGTCGTAGTAGGCGGGCTTCAGGCCGGCGAGGACCTCCGGCGACGTCCCCGGGCGGACGGTCTCGTCCCACTGGCCCGTCCAGGCGACCTCCCGGTCGAACTCGCCGTTCTTCCACGCCTCGGCGGCGCGGCGGTGGGACTCGTAGGCGTAGGCGTCGAGCTCCTCCCGCGGCAGGTCCCAGCGGGCGGCGATCAGCTCGGCGCTGATGCCCTGGCCGACGAGCCCGTCCGGGTAGCGCGCGTGGAGCCCCGGCCCGAACGGGTCGCTGCCCGGCAGGACGCTCGACCCCATCGGCACCCGCGACATCGACTCGACCCCGCACGCGATGGCGATGTCGTAGGCGCCGCTCTGCACGCCCTGCGCCGCGATGTGCAGGGCCTGCTGGGACGAGCCGCACTGCCGGTCGACCGTCATGGCGGGGACGCTCTCGGGGAACCCCGCGGCGAGGACCGCGGTCCGGGTGAGGTTGAGCGCCTGGTCGCCCGCCTGGGTGACGACGCCGCCGATCACGTCGTCCACGGTCGCCGGGTCGATGCCCGCCCGCTCGACGAGCGACCTCAGCGTCCGCGCCAGCAGGTCGGCCGGGTGCTCGCCGTGCAGGGCCCCGTTCGCCCTGCCCTTGCCCAGCGGAGTGCGCACCGCCTCCACGATCACCGCGTCCCGCATGATCCCCACCTCCGTTGTGTTTTCCAACTCACACCGCGAGTATCGGCTCGGCGGGCGGCCGGGCACAATCCACCCGCCCAGTGAGTTGGATTACACAACTAAGCAGACGGCACCAGTACGCAGAAAGAACCCGGGGGCCGCGGCGTACCGCGACCCCCGGGCCGTCGGGCCGCTCAGCGGGAGGGGCCCATGCCGTGGTCCGTCTGTACCCTCCATGCGTCGAAGAGTCCCTCGCCGGAGCCGCCCGAGTACCGTCGTTCGGACAAGCGCGCCTCCTCGATCTCCTCGACATCACGTTCACTTCGGACGTTAGCCCGGCAAGTCGACATAGCCCCCAAATGGGCGACCAAGGTGTCGTCAAGCATCGGAGCCGCCGTCCGGGACGTGACCGTCCAGCCCCGGCACATCCCGCGGGCCGCATCCCCCAACCTCACGGGGCACTTCGCTAGCCCTTGTACATCTCCCGCATCTTGCGCGCGGCATCGCCCGGTTTGCGCTTCGGCCCCTTGCCCGTGGTGGCCTCCTCGGCGCGACGCGGCCTCTTCTCGCGCTCCGGTTCGGTCTCCGCCTTGCCCGTGGGCTTACCGGGCCTGCCAGGCTTGTCGTTCACGACAACTCCCCCGATGTCGTTCCAACTGTCCTCTCATAGGTACCCCGTCTACAGGGGATAGAAGCGCACCTCGGGGCGACCGACCTGACCGTAGTGGGGACGGCGGTCGGCCAGCCCGTTCTCCGCCAGGTACTCCAGGTACCGGCGCGCGGTGACCCGGGAGACGCCGGTGAGGTCGGCGGCAGCGGCGGCGGACAGGCCCTCCGCGGCGGACGCCAGCACGTCGGTCACGGCCTGGAGCGTCTCCCCGCTCATCCCCTTGGGCAGCGCATGGTGGTCGGGGGTGCGCAGGGTGGCGAGCATCCCGTCCACGTCGGCCTGCCCGCTGACCTCCCCCGCGCCGACCGCCTGCTCCCGGAACCGCGCGTACCGGACGAGCTTGTCGCGCAGCGACGCGAACGTGAACGGCTTCAGCAGGTACTGGACGATGCCGACCGCCACGGCGGTGCGGATCACCGCGAGGTCGCGCGCGGAGGTCACGGCGATGACGTCCACGTCCCGCCCGCCGGCGCGCAGCGCGCGGCAGACGGTGAGGCCGTGCGTGTCGGGCAGGTAGAAGTCCAGGAGGACGACGTCGACCTGCGTGCGCTCGCAGAACCGCAGCGCGTCCGCGCCCGAGTGCACGACCCCGGCGACGGTGAACCCGGCGACCCGCTCGACATAGGTCCGGTGCGCCTCCGCGGCCACCGGGTCGTCCTCGACCACCAGCACTCTGATCACTGTCCACCGCCCCCCGGCCGGGCCTCGGCCGCCTGCTCCGGAAGGACTCTCCCATGGAGCGGCAGCCGGACGGTGAACACGGCGCCGTGGCCGGGGCCGGCGGCCCTCACCCGGATGTCGCCGCCGTTGCGGCGGACGGCCTGGCCGACCAGGGCGAGGCCGAGTCCGTGCCCGACCGGGCCGCCGGACGTCTTCGTCGTCCAGCCGCGCCGGAACATCGCGGGCACCGCGGACGGGTCCACGCCCGGCCCGCTGTCGGACACCTCGAGGACGAGCACCCCGTCCTCCTCGCGGACGCCGACGCCGACGCGCGGCGGCCGGTCTGCGGCGCCCTCGACGGCGGCGTCGACCGCGTTGTCGATCAGGTTGCCGAGGATCGTGACCAGGTCGCGCGGCTCCACCGCGCCCTCGATCGCGGTGTCCTCGCCGATCACGAACTCGACTCCGCGCTCGCCCGCCTCGGCGGACTTGCCGAGCAGCAGCGCGGCCAGCACCGGCTCCCCGACCGAGCCGACGACCCGGTCGGTCAGCCGCTGGGCGCTCGCCAGGTCGGCGGTCGCGAACTCAACGGCCTGGTCGGGGCGGCCCAGCTCCACCAGGGACACCACCGTGTGCAGGCGGTTGGCGGCCTCGTGCGCCTGCGAGCGCAGCGACTCGGCGAACCCGCGCACCGTGTCCAGCTCGCCCGTCAGCGCCTGCAGCTCGGTGTGGTCCCGCAGGGTGACGACGTTGCCCATCACCCGGTCCCGCGACCGGACGGGCGAGGTGTTCACCACGAGGACCCGCGTGTCGCCGACGTGGATCTCGTCCGAGCGCGGCTCCCCGGAGACCAGTGTGGCAACGAGCTCATCCGGCAGCCCCAGCTCCGCGACGTCCCGCCCCCGCAACTCCCCCACGACCGGCGCGCCGGTCTCGTGGAGCGCGGCATGCGGGGGCGGCCCACGATCCAGGTCCAGGAGGTCTCGTGCGGCGTCGTTGCAGAGGACGATGCGTCCGGCGCGGTCGAGGATGAGCAGGCCCTCGCGGACGGCGTGCAGGATGGCCTCGTAGTACTCGAACATGCCGCGCAGCTCGTCCGGGGCGACGCCGCGCGTCTGGCGCCGGAGGCGGGCGGAGACGAGGTAGCTCCCGGCCATCCCCACCGCGAGGACGGCCGCGGCCACGGCGCCGAGGGCCAGCAGCCGCTGGCGGAGTTCGGCCGAGATCGCCTTGACCGTGATACCGACCGCGACCAGCGCCACCACCCGGTGGTCGTCGTCGAAGACGGGCGCGACGGTCCGGACGGACGGCCCGAGCGTGCCGGTGTAGGTCTCGGTGAACGTCCGGCCGGCGAGCGCGGGCGCGGTGTTGCCGACGAACGTCCCGCCGATGCGGGACGGGTTCGGATGCGTGTAGCGGATCCCGGCCGGACTCATGATCGTGATGAAGTCCACGCCGGTGTCGTGCCGGACGCGCTCGGCGTACGGCTGCAGGAGCCGGCTCGGTGCGGGGTCGGCGAGCGCCGCCCGGACGGTCGGGGCGTCGGCGATGGTCGCCGCGACGGCCGAGACCGTCTGCGTCGCGCTGTCGTCGACAGCGCGGCCGGAGTCCATGAAGGCCAGCGCCGCGCCGGCCGCCACGAGCAGCCCGACGATCGCCGCCTGGAGCACCAGCAACTGCCGGGCCAGGCTCCAGCGGCCCGGCGCCGCCCATCGAGGACGCACCCCCCGCCCCCTCCCCGTCACACCGTGGCCGATCACGCCTCGGCGTCACCGCATCGCACCTTGTCGTGAACGAAATGTACACAAGGGTGACCGCCGTCACAGAACCGCGCATAGTCGCCTGTGGACAGACCCCCACCCCCTGCCTGACCTGCGAGCTCCCCTCCAGAGCGGCGCCCATGGTGTGCATGCTCCGGCTCCCGCCGGAGGATGGGCGCCGCCGCGGGGCGGTCGCCCGCCCGGAGCTCCCACCGGGCGGGCGCCGCCCCTCGCACCGAGGCCGGGGTCCTGAGCCGAGGAGATCCACCGTGTCCCCACCCGCCACCGAGCCCTCCCCTGCCCCCGCACCCGCCGGCCGTAAGCAGAACCGCGTCCACTACCTGTACCTCGCCGTCGTCGCCGCCGTCGTGGCGGGCGCGGTCGTGGGGCTGGTCGCGCCGGACTTCGCGCAGGAGCTGAAGCCGATCGGCACCGCGTTCGTCGACCTGATCAAGATGATGATCGCGCCGATCATCTTCTGCACGATCGTGCTCGGCATCGGCTCGGTCGCCCGGGCGGCCGAGGTCGGCAGGATCGGCCTGGTCACCATCGGCTACTTCCTGGTGATGTCGACGCTGGCCCTGACCATCGGGCTCATCGTCGGGAACCTGCTGCACCCCGGCTCCGGGCTGCACCTCGATCCGTCCTCGGTCGCCGAGGCGAAGTCGCAGGCCGAGGGCGGCGAGAGCACCACCGACTTCCTGCTCGGGATCATCCCGGACACGCTGGTGTCGGCGCTGACCGAGGGGCAGGTGCTCCAGGCGCTGCTGGTCGCGATGCTCACCGGGTTCGCGCTCCAGGGCCTCGGGCCGGCGGGCGCGCCGATCCTGCGGGGCATCGAGCACCTGCAGCGGCTCGTGTTCCGCATCCTCTGGATGATCATGTGGGCGGCGCCGGTGGGAGCGTTCGGCGCGATCGCCGCGGTGGTCGGGTCGAGCGGCTGGGACGCGCTCAAGAGCCTCGCGGTCATCATGCTGGGCTTCTACGCGACGTGCGCGGTGTTCGTGTTCGCGGTGCTCGGCGCGGTGCTGTGGGCGGTCAGCCGGATCAGCGTGTTTGCCCTGCTGCGCTACCTGGCCCGCGAGTTCCTGCTGATCCTGTCGACGTCGTCGTCGGAGTCGGCGCTGCCGCGGCTGATCGCGAAGATGGAGCACCTCGGGGTGAGCCGCCCGGTCGTCGGCATCACCGTGCCGACCGGGTACTCCTTCAACCTGGACGGCACCGCGATCTACCTGACGATGGCGACGCTGTTCATCGCGTCCGCGCAGGACCAGCCCCTGTCGGTGGGCGCGCAGATCCCGCTGCTGCTCTTCATGATCGTCGCGTCGAAGGGCGCGGCGGGCGTCACCGGCGCGGGCCTCGCCACCCTCGCGGGCGGCCTCCAGTCGCACAAGCCCGCACTGGTGGACGGGGTGGGCTTCATCGTCGGCATCGACCGGTTCATGTCCGAGGCCCGCGCGCTGACGAACTTCGCGGGCAACGCGGTCGCCACCGTGGTGATCGGCACGTGGACGAAGGAGTTCGACGCGGAGCGGGCCCGCCGCGTCCTCGCCGGGGAGGACCCCTTCAACGAGGACACCCTGCTGGACGACCACGGCCCCGCCGCCGAACCGTCCGGCACGCGGAAGGAGCCGGTCCCCGCGACCGGCGCCGCACCCGCCTAGACCCTGTCTCGAAGTGGCCTCGGCCACGCGCGCGAACGCGTGACCTGGCCGGTGCCGCGACGCCGGAGGCGAGCGGCACCGGCCAGATCGCGAAGCGATACCGCGTTCGCCCAGGCCCGGTCACGTAGCGAGCCGCCAGGCGAGCGAAGTGGGCCGGGACTGTGTAAACACAGCCCCGCTCCGGCACCGGGCGGCCGTTCACGCGGACTCGGGCTGCGGACGGCGGCGGCGCAGGCGCCTGCGCGGGCGCTCGACCGACGGCCGGAAGCGGATCACCACCGGAAGGTCGGGCATGCCGACCGCGCGGCGGTACCGCTCGACGGGACCCGCGCCCAGTTCCCCGTAGACCTCGCTCACGAGGGCGTCGCCCTCGCAGGACACCTTCAGCCGGAGGCGCGGCCTGTCGGCCGTGCCGGTGAGGCGGGCCCGGGCGCCGTGGACGCCGGGCAGGCCGCGCGCATCCCGGTTCAGGTGGTCGGCGGCGGCGCGGGCCCGCGAGCGGGTCTCGGCATCGATGTCGGGGAACCACTGGTGGACGACGGCGCGCCCCTGGACGACCAGCCACACCTGCCCGGCGAGCGCCAGCGCCTCGGCGACCCCCGCCGCCGCCGGCAGGAACCAGCGGGTGTCCTCCGTGAACCGCGCCAGTGCGGGGTCGAGCAGCGGGCGCTCCGACAGGGCGCCGAACGCGTCGAACGCGCCGAGCCCGAGGGCGAGTCCGGACGCGCCCGCCAGCAGCAGCACCGCCCCGGTCACCGCGATCGCGATCCTCATCGTCAGTCCTCCTGCCAGCACCGTCCGTCTTTCCCGCACCGTCAGTCCTTCCGCCAGCCGAGCCGCACGTCGACCGGCGGCCGGTGCATCGGCTCGATCCGGTCCAGCCGCGCGTCGACCGCCTCGTGGACGAGGTCGGCGAGGTTCGCCGGGTTGCGGTAGTGGGTGCCGGCCCGCACGACGATCCCCCGGCGGAAGACCCCGAGGCCCCGGACGCGGGCGCGCTCGATGCCCGGCACCTCCAGCGCCGCGGCGGCGAGCATCCGGCGCAGCGCGGCCCGGCCGATGACGCCCGCGAGCCGCGGATCGGCGCCCGCGAGCGGCACGCCGCGCAGCCGTCCGGGCAGCGCGGCTACAAGGAACGCCGCGCCGAGGGCGGCCACCGCCCCCGACGTCGCCAGGACGTCGGGGTCGTTCCACGCGTGGCGCCGCAGGAGTTCCACGACCGGGGCGACGCCCGGCACCGGATGGACGCCCGAGCCGAGCGCCCCGGCCATCAGCTCGATGGCGGCGACCCCGCCCACCCCGGTCACCAGCAGCGCAGCGGCGAACCCGGCGAGCGCGCGGCGGGCCCGCAGCTCCCGGACGGCGAGCCGGCGCGCCAGCCGCCTGCCCTGCGCCTCCTCGATCAGCTCCTTGACCAGCGTCTCGGCCATAGCCACCCCCGTAGCCGTCGGCACGTCCGACTTCGTCACCCATGGTGCGCGAAAGTTACGCGGAGTGAAACACGCCATGCCGACATCTCACGCGTTCGCCGGCCGGAAAAGCGCAGGTCAGCGGAAGACGACCGTGCGGTCGCCGTTGAGCAGCACGCGGTGCTCGGCGTGCCAGCGCACCGCGCGGGCGAGCGCGAGGCACTCCACGTCGCGGCCCACGGCGACCAGTTCCTCGGGGCTGTGGGTGTGGTCGACGCGCGCGACCTCCTGCTCGATGATCGGCCCCTCGTCCAGGTCGGCGGTGACGTAGTGCGCGGTCGCGCCGATCAGCTTGACGCCGCGCGCGTGCGCCTGGTGGTAGGGGCGGGCGCCCTTGAAGCTCGGCAGGAACGAGTGGTGGATGTTGATGATCGCGCCGGGCAGCTTGGCGCAGAAGTCGTCGGACAGGATCTGCATGTACCGGGCGAGGACGACGAGGTCGGCGCGGTAGTGCTCGACCAGCGTCAGGATCTCGGCCTCCTGCGCGGGCTTGCCGCCCGGCCCGACCGGCAGGTGGTGGTAGTCGATCCCGTACGACTGGGTGAGCGGCCGCAGGTCGGGGTGGTTGGACGCGACCGCGACGATGTCGATGTCGAGCAGCCCGGAGCGCGTCCGGTACAGCAGGTCGTTCAGGCAGTGCCCGCCCTTCGACACCATGATCAGCACGCGCGGGCGCTCGGCCAGCGGGTGCAGCCGCCACTCCAGCCCGAGCTCGGGCACCAGGGAGGCGAACGCGCCGCGCAGCTCGTCGGGATCGGTGTCGTCGAGCGCCGCGAACTGCACCCGCATGAAGAAGGTCCCGGACCCGCCGTCGCCGAACTGCTGGCTCTCGACGATGTTGCACCCGCGCTCGGCCAGCAGCCCGGAGACGGCGGCCACGATGCCGGGACGGTCGGGGCAGGACAGGGTCAGCACGTACTCGTTCGCGGCTTCGTTCACGGGTCTCACTCTTGCCTCGGCGCGGGAAGCGCCAGCTCAGGACGGTCAGGTCGCTGCCCAGCTTACGCAGCGGCACCCTGTCCCGCCGCCGTACCGGCCGGTCGGGCGGAAGGCGCGCGGCGAACGTCGCCGGGGCGGCGCCCGCGATGGCCGCCTTGCCCGCGACGCCCTGTCTACCGGTGAGTAGTTTGAAGGCTCCCCTTGGGGTTACCTTTGCCCCCATGCGGCGAATCGCGCTCGTGGCTCTGGCTGTCACCCTGGCCCTGGCGGGCTGCACCGACAAGACCGGTGAGAAGGGCGGCGAGGGCGGAAAGAAGGGCGGCCGTCCCGCGACGGTCGACGGCGTTCCGACGTCCGAGGGGACCCACAAGCAGAAGCTCGACGTGGGGACGGTCGGGCACCGCGAGTACCTGCTGCACGTCCCGGCCAAGGTCGCCGACGGCGACTGGAAGGACGGCAGGCCGGCCGACCGGCCCGCGCTGGTCATCGCCCTCCACGGCGGGCTGGCCAACATGTCGAAGATGCAGGACCTGACCGGGTTCGACAAGCTCTCGGACGAGCACGGCTTCCTCGTCGCCTACCCCGACGGGTTCATGACCACGTGGAACGCGGGCGACTGCTGCGGCGCCGCCAAGGTCGGGAACATCGACGACGTCGCCTTCCTCGGCAAGCTCATCGACAAGCTCGCCGGTGCCGGGCTGGCCGACCCGAAGCGCGTCTACGTCACCGGGTTCTCCAACGGCGCCGGAATGGCCTACCGGATGGCCTGCGAGAAGCCGGACAAGGTGGCGGCGATCGGAGTGGTCGAGGGCGCCCTCGTGACCGAGTGCGATCCGGGCCGGCCGGTGTCTGCGATGATCTTCCACGGGACGGCGGACGGGAACGTGCCCTTCAACGGCGGCGGGGACCGCGACTTCAACGACAAGCGCCCGTTCCCCCCGGTGTCGGACGCGGTCGAGTTCTGGCGGAAGGTCGGGGGGCTGCCCCAGCCGAGCAGGCGGGTGAAGGCGCTGAGCGGCGACACCCGGTGCGAGAGCACGGGCAAGGGGCGGCAGGGCGTCGCGGTGACCTTCTGCAAGATCGACGGCGGGCGGCACGCGTGGCCCAAGGAGGCGAGCCCGATGCTGTGGGACTTCTTCGCCTCCCATCCGCGCGCCGGTGCGTGAGGCGGTACCCGGTGCGCCCGCGGCGCAGAACGCGAAGGCGTACGTGAGACCTTTTCACATTTGCCCGGTAGAGTGGCAGCGTGACGAGCATGAACCTCCGGGACCGCTACGACGCCGCGACCGCCGGGCTTGAGGCGCCGTTCGCCGTCGTCGACCTCGCGGCCTTCCACGCCAACGCCGCCGACCTCGTCCGCCGCGCCGCGGGCAAGCCGATCCGCGTCGCCAGCAAGTCGGTGCGCTGCCGGGCGCTCCTGGAGGACGTCCTCGCGATGGACGGGTTCGCCGGGATCATGGCGTTCACCCTCCCCGAGGCGCTCTGGCTTGCCGCCGAGGGCGTGAGCGACGACATCCTCGTCGCCTACCCCACCGCCGACCGCACCGCGATCGCCGCGCTCGCCGAGGACTCCCGCGCCGCCCGCGCCGTCACGCTGATGGTCGACTCCCCCGAGCACCTCGACCTGATCGAGTCCGCCGCCGGCGACCGGCGGGTGCGGGTCTGCATCGACATCGACGCCTCCTTCCGCACCCTCGGCGGCCGGGTGCGGATCGGAGCGCTGCGCTCCCCGCTGCACACCGCCGCCGACGTCCGGGCGTTCGCCGAGCTGGTCCTCAAGCGGCCCTCGTTCGACCTCGTCGGGCTGATGGCCTACGAGTCGCAGATCGCGGGCGTCGGGGACGTCCCCCCGGGCCGCCCCGCGCGGGGCCGCGTCATCCGCGCCATGCAGCGGCAGTCCCGGGCGGAGCTGGCCCGGCGCCGCGCCGCGATCGTCCGGGCCGTCCGGGAGCTCACCGACCTGGAGTTCGTCAACGGCGGCGGCACCGGCAGCGTGGAGACGACCGCGGCCGAGCGCGCCGTCACCGAGGTCGCGGCAGGCTCCGGCCTCTACCAGCCGCACCTGTTCGACCAGTACTCCAACTTCTCCGGGCGCCCCGCCGCGCTCTTCGCGCTGCCGGTCGTGCGCCGTCCCGCGCCGGGCGTCGTGACGTGCCTCGGCGGCGGCTACCTCGCGTCCGGGCCGGCCGACACCGTCCGGCTCCCCCAGCCCTACCTGCCGACCGGCCTGTCCTACGACGGCAACGAGGGGGCGGGCGAGGTGCAGACGCCGCTGCTCGGCCGCGCGGCGGACCTGCTGTCGGTCGGCGACCGCGTCTGGTTCCGCCACACCAAGGCCGGCGAGCTGTGCGAGCGCTTCGACGCCCTGCACCTCATCGAGGACGGCCGGCACATCCGCACCGTCCCCACCTACCGGGGCGAGGGCCGCACGTTCCTGTGACGATCCGCCCGACCGTCTAGGTTGGGGGGATGAGCGACGCTCCAATGATCAGTGTCCGCGGCGAGGCGGTGCTGGAGGCCGAGCCGGAGATCGCGCGGCTGTCGGTGCACGTCGAGTCGCAGGAGTCCGACCGGCGCACGGCCCTCGACCGCCTCACCGAGCGCAACCAGCAGTGCCTCGACCTGGTCAAGTCCTACGGCGAGGCCGTGGAGAGGCTGGAGACCGGCGGCCTGTCGATCACGCCGCTGCTGAAGTACCGCAGGCGCGAGGGCGACATCCGCGCCTACCGCGGCACCGTCTGGATCAAGATCACGGTCAGCGACTTCGCGGTGCTGGGCGAACTGGTCACGCGGCTCGGCGACCTGGAGCGCACCTACGTCACCGGGCCGGAGTGGGAGCTGCGGCAGGACAGCGAGGTCTACCGGCGGGCCGCCCGGCAGGCGGCGCACGCGGCCGTCGAGCGGGCCCGCGGCTATGCCGAGGCGCTCGGGGCCCGGCTCACCGGCCTGGTGGAGCTGTCGGACGAGGGGCTCGGCCGCGACACGGACGCCGGCGGGCCCGTCGCGCTCGCCGCCGCCTACGGACGCGCGGGCGGGGGCGCCGCCGAGGAGCCCGAGCCGATCGACCTGGAACCCGAGACGCAGATCGTCCGCGCCACCGTCGAGGCCCGGTTCACCGCGACCGCTCCCGACCTCGGCTGAACCGCCCGGCCACCGGACGGCCCTGCCACTGAACGGCCCTGCCACTGAACCGCCGTGCCACTGAACAACAGGGGCGCCGCGCCCGTACTCAGGGTGTGGGAGGAACGGACTGCGGGGTGTACCGGATCGGCCTCGGCGTCTACGCCATCGGACGGCTGGCCGGCGCCGAGGCGGACGCGCTGGCGGCGCACCTGAGCGGCTGCCCGCCGTGCCGCGCCGAGCTCGCCCGGCTCCGCGACGTCGCCGACCTGCTCGCCCGCTCCGCCCGGCAGTGGGGCGGCGCCGTACCGCCGCACCCGGGCGCCGTCCCGCCGCATCCCGGCGGCGCCGGGAAACGCGGAAGCGCCGGCCGCGGACCGCGGACCGGCGCCTCCGGAACGGGGCTCAGCGGCGCCTGCGCCTACGGCGCCGCAGGACCAGGGCGGTCACGATGACCGCCGCGCCGACGCCGGCGAGCACGAGCCGCTTGTCGATCTGACCGCCCTCGCCCTCCTCGTCGTCGTCGGAGGGGCGCACCATCGCGCCGATGGCCTTGACGACGTGGTCGGCCTCGTCCTTCAGCCGCTCCGCGCCCCGCTGCGCGACGTTCTTGGGGTTCACCCGGTCGGCGATCTCGTCGACGGCGCGGGCCAGTTGCTGGCGGCTGCGCTCTATCTCCCGTTCCAGCGCCTCCGGGTCGCGGCTCTTGTCAGCCATGCCGTGTCCTTATCCTGTCGGGCGTACTCGCGCGGGCGAGAACCGTGGCGAGCCGAGCGTGGTCCGCACGGACTCGGCCGAGCGTGATCCGGACAGTCTTGCAGGTCTTCCCGGCGGATGCCCGCCGCACCCCAGCCGGTACCGTTGGAGCCACCATCCGAGCGAAAGGCGGGACAGGGTGTCCGAGCGGTTGCAGCCGGGCGACGTCGCCCCAGAGTTCGAGCTTCCCGACGCCGACGAGACCGCGGTGTCGCTGGCCTCGCTGCGCGGCAGGCGCGTGATCCTCTACTTCTACCCGGCGGCCATGACCCCCGGTTGCACCAAGGAGTCGGTCGACTTCGAGAGCAGCCTCCCCGAGCTGGAGGCCGCCGGCGTGACCGTCGTCGGGGTGTCCCCCGACAAGCCGGCCAAGCTCGCCAAGTTCCGGGAGAAGGAGGGGCTCACGTTCCCGCTCCTGTCCGACCCCGACGCGCAGGTCCTGCAGGCCTACGGCGCCTACGGGGAGAAGAAGCTGTACGGCAAGGTCGTCGTCGGCGTCATCCGGTCCACCTTCGTCATCGACCCCGAGGGGAAGATCGAGAAGGCGTACTACAACGTGAAGGCGACGGGGCACGTGGAGCGCCTCCGCCGCGAACTCGGCGTCTAGCCGGCGCCCGTCCGGACGCGGGAAGCACCGCGGCCCGCGCTCAGCGCGGGCCGGGTGCGGGCGGGGGGATTCGAACCCCCACGGTGTCGCCACCAACAGGACCTAAACCTGCCGCGTATACCTGATTTCGCCACGCCCGCCCGTGCCGCCCGGGCGTCCGTGCTACCGGCCGGGGGCCGGGTTCAGCTTAGCGTCCTGATCGGCGGGCGCGGCAACGGATTCCGCGTCCTCCCGGCGGGGCGCCCGGTACAGGACCGCGACGACGACGGCGGCGACGGCGAGCGCGACCGAGGCGGTGAGGAACGCCGACTGGAGGCCGTCGCTGAAGGCCGCCCGCGCCCGGTCGGCCGCCTCCGGGCCGAGCCGCATCGCCATCGCGAGGGACGTCTTCGCCTGCTCGGCGGCCGGGCCCGGCACGTTCCCGAGGTCGAGGTTCGCGCGGTAGGCCGACTGGAGCAGGCTGCCGAGGACGGCGATGCCGAGCGCCCCGCCGAGCTCGCGGGCCAGGTCGTTCATCGCCGAGCCCACGCCCTGCTTCTCGGCGGGCAGCGCGTCGGTGATCGAGGCGGTGGACGGGGTCATCGCGAGGCCCATCCCCGCGCCGAACGGGACGAGGCCCGCGAGCAGCAGCCAGTAGGTGCTGTCCTCGTCCAGCAGCGAGAAGACCAGCATCGCGACGCCGACGAGCAGCAGCCCCGCCGTGATGACGCGGCGCGGGCCGACCCTGGCGGCCAGCCTCGGCGCGACGCCCCGGGCGAACGGCATCATCGTGAGCGCCATGGGCAGCAGGCTGAGCGCGCCCACGAGCGCGCTGTCGCCCTTCACCAGCTGCAGGTACTGCAGGACGATGAAGACGAAGCCGAAGAAGGCGAAGAACTGCAGGGTGATCGTGAGGGCGCCCGCGGAGAACGCCCGGATGCGGAACAGCCGCGGGTCGAGCAGCGGGTTCGGCCGCTTCAGCTCCCACAGGACGAACCCGGCGAGGACGACCACGGCGGCGGCGAGGCCGAGCAGCGTCCGCGCGGACGACCAGCCGTGCGTCGGCGCCTCGATGATGGAGTAGACGCCGGCGCCGAGCCCGATCACGGTGATCAGCGCGCCGGTCAGGTCGAGCCGCGGGGCCTCCGGGTCGGCGGACTCGGGGACGACCGCGAGCGTGGCCGCCAGCGCGACCACCGCGAGGACGACGTTCATCCAGAACACCGACCGCCACGACCAGAACTCCAGCAGCGTGCCCGACACCAGCAGCCCGAAGATGCCGCTGGCCCCGGCGACGCCCGCCCAGGCGCCGACCGCGCGGGTGCGCTGCTCGGCCGGGAACGTCGAGGTGATGGTGGACAGCGTGGCCGGCATCACCAGCGCCGCACCGACGCCGAGGACGCCGCGCATCGCGATCAGGTGGTCCGGGTCGCTCGCCAGCGCCGCCGCGGCCGAGCCCGCGCCGAACACGACGAGCCCCGCGGCGAGCGCGCGGCGCCGCCCGTAGCGGTCGCCGACCGCGCCGCCGAGCAGCAGCAGCGCCGCGAAGACCAGCGCGTAGGCGTCGATGATCCACGACAGCTCGGTCAGGCCGGCGCGGGTGTCGCGGGCGATGGACGGCACCGCGGTGTTGAGGGAGGCCACGGCCGACACCACCGTGGCGAGGGACAGCATCACGGCCGGCAGCACCGCTCGGTGGACGGCGCCCGGCCCCTGCTTCGTGGTGTTCATGCCTCGAATGTCGTCCCCGCCCGGGCTATATTTCAACTGTGATGAATAAATCCGGGAACGGGCGCGGGCGGCGTCCCGGCAGCCCCGACACCCGGGAGGCGATCCTCGCGGTGGCCCGCCGCCGCTTCCTGGCCGACGGCTACGGGCCCGTCACGATGCGCTCCATCGCGGCCGAGGCCGGGGTGGACGCCGCACTGATCAGCTACTTCTTCGGCTCGAAGAAGGGGCTGTTCGGCGCCGTGCTCGGGCTGGTCGCCAACCCGCCCGAGGTGCTCGCGGGCGCGCTGCCCGGCGACCCCGCCACGCTGCCGGAACGCGTCCTGCGCGCGATGGTCGCCGCCTGGGACGACCCGGAGCGCGGCGCGCCGCTGCTGATGATGGTGCGCGCGGCCGTCCAGGACCCGGAGCTGGCCCGGCTGGTGCGCGACATCCTGGAACGTGAGATGATCAACCGGATCGCCGAGCGGCTGGGCGGCCCCGACGCCACCGCGCGGGCCGCGGCGTTCGGCACCCAGCTCGCCGGGCTGATCTTCGCGCGCTACGTCCTCGCCGTGGAACCCGTCGCCTCCATGGGACCCGATGAATTAATCCGGTACCTCGCCCCCGGGCTCCGCGCCGCCGTCCACGGCCCGCCCCGCAGACCCCGGATGCGGTGACCCGCACGCCTGGCCGGGGCCGCGCCGCCACCGCGAAGCGGCGCCCTCCGCCGGCCCACCGCCAGGGGGCCGGAAGCGGCCGGACTATTCGGGTGAAAGTTCGCGGCATACCGGAGGCGGGCGTTCTAGGCTGGTCGGGTCCGTTCGCCGTGCGCAGTGGGTGACATCGTGATCACACACCTGGCGGGACCGCCGTGAGCGCCGGCCCCGCGAGTGCCGACCCCGCGGGCGGCGGCTTCACGCACCGCCTGCTGCCCTTCTCCGGGGTGGAGGAGTACCTCGGCGGCGCCGTGCCGTTCCTGCGCGCCGGCCTCGACGCGGGCGACCGCGTCCTCGCGGTGTGCGGGACCGGCCGCGAGATGCTGCTGCGCGACGCCCTCGGGCCCGCCGCGGCCGGGGTCGAGTTCACCGAGCCCGCCGCCTGGTACGCGCACCCGTCCCGCACGCTCGCGGACTGCCTCGGCGACGCCCGCGAGACCGCGCGGCGGGGCCGGCGGCTGCGCCTGCTCGGCGAGCCGGTCTGGGCGACGCGGCCGGCGCTGGAGGTCGTCGAGTGGCAGCGGACCGAGGCCGTGCTGAACGACGCGTTCCGCGGCACCGGCGCCGCGATCATGTGCCCCTACGCGGCGACGCTGCCCGCGTCCGTCGTCGCGGCCGGGCGCCGGACCCACCCCGAGACCGTGCGCGGCGCGCGGGCCCTGCCCAACCCCGGCTTCGTGAGTCCCACGGCGTACTGCGCCCGGTGCGACGGCGAGCCGCTCCCTCCGCCGCCGGACGGCGCCGACACCCTGGTGATCGAGCGTCCCGACCTGTACTGGCTCCGCGCCTGGGTCGCCGACTGCGCGCGGCGCACGCCGCTGCCCGGCGGCGACCGGCAGCGCCTCCTGGTCGCGGTGACCGAGGTCGTGACGAACGCGTTCCGGCACGGGGAGCCGCCCGTCGCCGTGCGCCTGTGGACCGACGCCTCGCCCGGCACGGCCGCGCTCGTCTGCGAGGTCACCGACAAGGGGCGGTGGGAGCAGGACGCCGGGTTCGGGCTCGTCCCGCCGCGCCCGGACGGCGGGACGCCCGGCGGCCGGTTCGGACTGTGGGCGGTGCGGCTGCTGTGCTCCCTCGTCCAGATCCGGACAGGCGAGGACGGCACCGCCGTGCGGCTGAGGCTCGCCCTGCCCGTCGACGCGGCCATGGCGGGCCCTCGGCGCGGTCCGGCCGCGGGGCCCGGCGGCTCGAACGGAGCGTGAGGAACTCCCTGCGTTGGGCTTCCAACGGCACGGGACCGGCGTA
The DNA here is from genome assembly GCF_040492135.1 of Actinomadura sp. NPDC000600. Taxonomy (NCBI): domain Bacteria; kingdom Bacillati; phylum Actinomycetota; class Actinomycetes; order Streptosporangiales; family Thermomonosporaceae; genus Actinomadura; species Actinomadura sp. NPDC000600. The sequence goes on along the minus strand of NZ_JBEUPD010000001.1, from coordinate 378,452 downwards.
CGCTGAACGAATCCGCCTCACAGTGATGGGGAGGCCATGGAGACATCATGGTTCGCCGAGCGCTCAGTCAGCGCCGTCCGCCCCGGAGACCACGGCTGGCTGGCCTACAGCAGCCGGGAGGAACGCGACCGGGTCATAGGTCCATTCGTCCGGGAGGGCTTGGAGACCGACGAGAAGGTCGTGTACGTCACCGACGTCCCGGCCGAACTGCTTCCCGGCCTCGGGCCCGGGCAGCCGATCGACGTGGAGGCCCGTGTCAGGTCGGGCCAGCTGCGGGTCATCCCGCGGCGGGAGGCCTGCCTCGACCGCGGCGGCGCCTTCGAGCCGGCCCGGATGGCCGACACCATCGGCCGCGAGGTCGGCGCCGCGTTCGGCCAGGGCTTCCGCGCGGTGCGCGTCACCACCGACTACACCTGCCTGCTGAACGGTCCCGGCCGGTCCGACCTCGGCCGGATGCTGGGCTGCGAGCACCGGGTCGGCGACGCCGTCTCGCCGAGCACCATGGCGATGGCGATCTGCCAGGTCGACCGGCACGCCTGCCGGCCCGCCGAGCTCACCGCCCTCCGCGACACACACGAGGTCCTCGTGGAAGTGAACCCCGAGTTCGACGACGGGATCCTGAAGATCGTGCGCACGTTCGAGCCCGAGGGCCTGCGCGTCGAGGGCGAGCTGGACGCCGCGCGGCACGCCGTGTTCGCCGAGCAGCTCGCCCAGGTGCGGCCCGGCGGCAGCGTCCACCTCGACATGTCCCGCCTCGGGTTCATCGACCTCGGCGCGCTGCACCTGCTGGCCAGGCACGCCATCCGGCTGCCCGCCGACGCCGCGCTGGTCCTCGACCACCTCTCGCCCGACGTCGAGAGCGTCATCGACATGGTCGGCTGGCACCGGCTGCCCGGCCTCGCCCGGGGGCGGCGGCTGCCGGACACGGAGGGCATCGCCTGATGGCACTGGAGCACAAGGCGTTCATGTACCGGGGCACCGACGAGTTCCTGTCCGTCACCGTGCCCTATCTCGAATCGGGCCTGGAGCGCGGCCAGGTCGTGATCGCCGTCGCCCGCGAGCCCAACCTGACCGCCCTGCGCGACTCGCTCGGCGCCCGCGGCGACACGGTCGCCTTCCTCGACTCGGCCACGTTCTACCAGCATCCCGTCCGCACCCTGCGCGACTACCAGAGCATCGTGAAGGGCAGCGCCCCGCGCACCGTCTGCGCCCTCGCCGAACCGCTCTGGACCGGATGGGACGAGCGCCAGACGCTCGAATGGGTCCGCTACGAGTCCCTCATCAACGTGGTCTTCGGCGACTCGGGGGCGCGCGCCCTGTGCCCCTACGACGCCGGGGAGCTGCCGCAGCGCGTCCTCGACGAGGCCCGCCGCACCCATCCGCTGCTGCTCGCCCCGGGCCACGACGGCCAGAACGCCGACTACGTCGACCCGGTGGAGTTCGGGTCCGGCTGCGACGGCCGGTTCCGCTCCGACCGCCCTGCCGGCGCGGAGTACCTGCCCATCGACGGCGACGACCTGCACGCGCTGCGCGTGTTCGTCGGCGAGCGCGCCCGCCGGCACGGCCTGGCCAAGCAGCAGGCGCAGAACCTCGTCACCGCCGCCAACGAGGTCGCCGCGAACGCCCTCCAGCACGGCACGCCGCCGATCGGGCTGTGGGTGTGGCAGGACGGCGCCGACCTGGTCTGCGAGGTCGGCGACAACGGCTTCTGGTCCCCCGGGCCCGACTCCCTGACCGGCTTCGTCCCGCCCGACTCCGCCCTCCAGCGCGGCTTCGGGCTGTGGACCGTCCGCCTGCTGGTCGACCTCATGGAGCTCCGCGCCGGATGGGACGGCACCTTCGTCCGGCTGCGCTGCAGATGACGCGGTGCGGCTGACACGGGCGCGGCTGACACGGGCGCGGCTGACACGGGCGCGGCTGACACGGGCGCGGCTGACACGGGCGCGGCTGACACGGGCGCGGCTGACACGGGCGCGGC
>NZ_JBEUPD010000001.1:344497-376376 GCF_040492135.1 Actinomadura sp. NPDC000600 | reverse complement strand
GCTGAGGCGGGCGCGGCTGAGGCGGTGCGCCGAGCCCGTGGGGGCGGCTCAGGCCAGGCCCGCGGCCTTCAGCGCGTCCGGGACGATCTCCGCGAGGGCGCGGAAGGCCCGGCCGCGGTGGCTGATGGCGTCCTTCTCGGCGGGCGTCAGCTCCGCGGTCGTGCGGGTCCCGCCCTCCGGCAGGAAGACCGGGTCGTAGCCGAACCCGCCGGTGCCGCGCGGCTCCCGGATGACGGTGCCGTGCATCCGTCCCTCGACGCAGTGCTCGGCGCCGCCCGGGACCACCAGCGCCGCCGCGCACACGAACGAGGCGCCGCGCCGGCCGTCGGCCACGTCGGCGATCTGGTCGATGACGAGCCGGAGGTTGGCGGCGTCGCGGTCGCCGCCGGCGCCGAACCGTCCCGACCAGCGGGCCGACAGCACGCCGGGCATGCCGTTCAGCGCGTCCACGCACAGGCCGGAGTCGTCGGCGACGGCGGGCAGCCCGGTGAACGCGGCGATCGCGCGGGCCTTCAGCAGCGCGTTGCCCTCGAAGGTCAGCTCGGTCTCGGGCACGTCGGGGGCGCCGGGGAAGTCGTCGAGGCCGACGACGTCGAGGTCACCGAGGATGCGGTGGAGTTCCGCCACCTTGCCCTGGTTGTGGGTGGCGAGGACGATCCGGCTCATCGGCCGAGGGCCTCGTTCTGGATGCGGGTCAGCTCGGCGCAGCCGGCGGCGCCGAGGTCGAGCAGCGCGTCCAGCTCCGCCCGGTCGAACGGGGCGCCCTCGGCGGTGCCCTGCACCTCGACGAACCGGCCGTCGCCGGTGCAGACGACGTTCATGTCCGTCCCGGCGGCCGAGTCCTCCTCGTAGCACAGGTCGAGGCGGGGCTCGCCGTCCACGACGCCGACGCTGACCGCCGACACCGAGGTGATGAGCGGGTCCCCCTTGAGGAGGCGGCGCTCGCGCATCCAGCTCACCGCGTCGGCCAGCGCGACGTACGCGCCGGTGATCGCGGCGGTGCGGGTGCCGCCGTCGGCCTGCAGGACGTCGCAGTCGAGCTGGACGGTGTTCTCGCCGAGCGCCTTGAAGTCCAGGCACGCCCGGATCGACCGGCCGATCAGCCGGGAGATCTCGTGGGTGCGGCCGCCGATCCGGCCCTTGACCGACTCGCGGTCGTTGCGGGTGTTGGTCGCGCGCGGCAGCATCGCGTACTCGGCGGTGACCCAGCCGAGCCCGCTGTCGCGCCGCCAGCGGGGCACCGAGTCCTGCACGGACGCGGCGCACAGGACCCGCGTCGCGCCGAACTCGACGAGCACCGACCCTTCCGCGTGGTCGAGCCATCCGCGCTGGATGCGGACGGGGCGGAGGCTGTCGGGTGCGCGGTCATCGGGGCGAGCCATGCGCCCACCCTAGCGCTCGGTCCCCACCGGGGCGGCCCGCCGCGGGCAGAGCCGCACCCGTCGCCGGAGGCGCCGTCAGAGGTCGTAGACGGCGCCGACCTCCGCCAGTTCGATGGGGCCCCGGTAGCCGCTGTCCTTCGCCTCGGAGAGCGTCTGGGACGGGTCGTTCCACGGCAGCAGGTGCGTGAGGACGAGCCGTCCGACCTCGGCCCGCTCCGCGTGCTCGCCCGCCTCCCGGCCCGTCAGGTGCATGTCCGGCGGCAGCCCGGGACGGTCCGCGAACGCCGCCTCGCAGAGGAACAGGTCGGAGCCGCGCGCCAGCCGCACCAACTCGTCGCTGTGCCCGGTGTCGCCGGAGTAGGTCAGCGCGCTGCCGCCGTGCTCGATCCGCAGGCCGTACGCCTCGACCGGGTGGTTCATCAGCGCGGTCGTCACCGTGAACGGGCCGATGCGCATCGGCCCCGGCTCCAGCGGGCGGAAGTCGAAGGTGTCGGTCATCTCCGGGTTGGGTTCCAGCTCGTACGCCTTGATCATGTGCTCCGCGGTGCCGCGGGGGCCGTACACGGGGATGCGCGGGGCCGGGCCGTCCGGGCAGTACGTCCGCGCGATCCAGTAGACGGTGAGGTCGAGGCAGTGGTCGGGGTGCAGGTGCGAAATGCAGATGGCGTCGATGTCCAGCACGCCGTGGAAGCGCTGGAGGCTGCCGACCGCACCGTTGCCGATGTCGAGGAGCATGGAGAAGCCGTCCGCCTCGATCAGATAGCTGGACGCGGGGCTGTCCGGCCCTGGGAAGCTGCCGGAGCAGCCGATCACAGTGACCCGCACGCTCACTCCTCCTCTTGGGTTTCCCGAGGAATCAGGTCGTCAAAGCCTTGCTCAACGTGCTCTCCACCGGGCCGATCTCCGGTCCGAGGAAGCGGCGGCCGAGCTCGGCGAACACGGCGGGGTCACCGGTGGCGCGGAACCGGTGCCGCGGCCGGGGCTTCGCCTCGGCGCGGGCCAGTCCCCGATCGTGCAGCACTCGGTACACGTCCTTGGCGGTCTCGTCGGCGCTTGAGACCAGTGTGACCCCGTCTCCCACCACATACGAGATGACGCCCGCCAGGAGCGGGTAGTGCGTGCAGCCGAGGATGAGGGTGTCGCAGTCCGCGTCCACAATCGGACGCAGGTAGCCGCGGGCGGCGTCGAGCAGCTCGTCGCCCATCGTCACGCCCGCCTCGACGAACTCGACGAAGCGCGGGCAGGCGGCGCTGACCAGCTCGATGTGCGGCGCGGCCGCGAACGCGTCCTCGTAGGCGCGGCTGTTCACGGTGGCCTCGGTGGCGATCAGCCCGACCCGCCCGTTGGACGTGGCACGGGCGGCGCGCCGGGTCGCGGGGTTGATGACCTCCACGACCGGGACGTCGTAGCGCTCGCGGGCGTCGCGCAGCATCGCCGAGCTGGCGCTGTTGCAGGCGATCACCAGCATCTTCACGCCCTGGTCGACCAGCTCGTCCAGCATCTCCAGGGCGAACGCGCGGACCTGCGCGATCGGGCGCGGCCCGTACGGCTGGCGGGCGGAGTCGCCGAGGTAGACGATCGGCTCGTTCGGCAACTGGTCGAGGATGGCACGGGCCACCGTGAGGCCCCCGAAACCACTGTCGAAGATCCCGATGGGCGCGTCTGGGAGGCCGTCCCCCCGGGATGGATCTGACATGGTGCACAAGGCTAAGCGACAGGACCCCGCCGGGGTGCGTCATGCGTTGGACATCACACCGTCACGCACCGGAAAACCGTCCAGCTCACGGCGCGGGCGCATGATCCGTTCGTTTCCGATCCGGAACACCGGTGTGTCGCGGCGGTCAGGAGCGGGCGAGGGGCACGCGGGCGATCTGCCTGCTCTGCGCGACGAGGCGGCCGGCGCTGTCCCACACCTCGACCTCCTCGTCGAACCAGCCGCCGGCGAGGAGCCGCCCGGTGCCGTGCACGGCGAGCCAGCCGGGCGCCGGGACGGCCCGCATGTGCCAGGTCAGCTCGACGGTCGGGGCCCAGCCCTGCGCGCCGAGGTTGAGCGCCACGGGCGGCAGCGCGTCGACGGCGAGGGCGAGGGAGTAGCCGTCGGGCTCCTGGCCGCAGCGGTGCCGGAACCAGGCGCGGATGTCCGGGCGCCCGCTCGGCCGCCCGTCCAGCCAGCCCATCGTCGTGCGGTCGAAGCGCATGTCGACCTGGTCGGCGAAGCCGCTGTCGACGGCGGAAGGCGGGCGGAACCCCGTGCACTCCTCCAGCGGAGGCAGCTCGGCGGGCGGCGCGGCCGCGTAGTCGGGCTCGGCGGCCGGGTCGAGGGTGCCGGTGGTGATCAGCGCGTCCACGACGGGACGGCCGTCCTGGACGAGGGTGACGAAGGACGAGGCGGCCGTGCGGCCCACCTTGCGGGAGTCGACGACCAGCTCGGCGGGGCCGGGCTTGGCGACGCGGTGGAAGTTCGCCGCGGTCGAGACGGGGTGCTCGTGCGGCGAGGCGTCCACCGCGGCGCGGGCGAGCACGGCCATCAGGTAGCCGCCGTTCAGCGCCTGGGCGATGCCGTAGCCCTCGTCCAGGACGGCCTCGTACCGGCCCTCGCCGACCGGCTTCACCGCGGTCGACTCCCCGAACCCGCTCATCCGCACTCTCCCGGGTCGACCGTCCCGGCGGGGCGTCCGCCGAGACGGTTCTAGAATCTCGTTCGAGTACGCACTCTACCCTGCCGCCTCGCCGCCCGACCGGGCGGTCAGGCCCAGAGCTGGCCTTCGAGGCGGGCCTCGGCCTCCTCCAGCGTGCCGCCGTACGCGCCGGTCGACAGGTACTTCCAGCCGCCGTCGGCGACGATGAACACGATGTCGGCGCGCTCGCCGGCCTTCACCGCCTTGTTCGCCATCCCGATCGCCGCGTGCAGCGCCCCGCCGGTCGAGATGCCCGCGAAGATGCCCTCCTGCTCCAGCAGCTCGCGGGTGCGGCGCAGCGCGTCGCGCGACCCGACCGAGAACCGCGTCGTCAGGACGGAGTCGTCGTACAGCTCGGGGATGAAGCCCTCGTCAATGTTGCGCAGCCCGTACACCAGCTCGCCGTACCGCGGCTCCGCCGCGACGATCCTGATGTCCGGCACCCGCTCGCGCAGGAAGCGGCCGACGCCCATCAGCGTGCCCGTCGTGCCGAGCCCGGCGACGAAGTGCGTCACCGACGGCAGGTCGGCGAGGATCTCCGGGCCGGTCGTCTCGTAGTGCGCGAGCGCGTTGGCCTCGTTGCCGTACTGGTAGAGCATCACCCAGTCGGGGTTCTCCTCGGCCAGGCCCTTCGCCACCCGCACGGCCTCGTTCGAGCCGCCCGCCGCCGGGGAGGAGATGATCCGCGCGCCCCACATCTCCAGCAGCTGGCGGCGCTCGGCGGAGGTGTTCTCCGGCATCACGCACACCATCGAGTAGCCGCGCAGCTTGGCGACCATGGCCAGCGAGATGCCGGTGTTGCCGGACGTCGGCTCCAGGATCGTGCAGCCGGGCGTCAGCAGCCCCTCCTTCTCCGCCTTCTCGATCATGTGGAAGGCGGGGCGGTCCTTCACCGAGCCGGTGGGGTTGCGGTCCTCCAGCTTGGCCCAGAGCCTGACGTCCTCGCTCGGCGACAGCCGCGGCAGCCCGACCAGCGGGGTGCCGCCGAGCGAGTCCAGCAGTGAGTCGAATCGCATGTGGCGCTCGTCCCGACCGGCTCAGCCGCCGGCGACGGCCGGCAGGATCGTCACGCTGTCGCCGTCGGAGACCTCCGTCTCCAGCCCGCCGAGGAAGCGCACGTCCTCGTCGTTCAGGTAGACGTTGACGAACTTGCGCAGGCCCTTGTCGTCCACGAGCCGGTCGCGCAGGCCCGCGTGCCGGGTGTCCAGGTCGGCGAACAGCTCGTCGAGCGTGCCGCCCTTGCCCTCGACGGCCTTGGCGCCGTCGGTGAGGTTGCGCAGGATCGTCGGGATCCGGACCTCGATCGCCATCGCGATGATCTCCTTAAAACGTCGTACGGGACTGCCCGCCCCTGGCGTAGAACCGGGCGGGCGGCGGGATGATTCCAGGCGTGATCAGCGCGTCAGCGACAGTCGTAGACGACCTCGGCGCGCGAGTGCCCGAACAGGAAGCTCTGCACGGGTGGCACCGCTGGGGCCACGGCGCGGCGCTCAGCGCCGCCCGTCCCATGCCCGCTCGTCCACATGTCAACCAGTTTACCGGCCGGGAGGCCGCCGGTCCCGGCCGCCTCCGGACCTCGCGCACCGCTCATCCCGGTCGCGCCGCTCCTTCTGCCGGCGCCGTCAGGAACCGTCGACGATGACGACCTCTTCCTCGGTAACCTCGCCGTCCACGATGCGGAACGAACGGAACTCGGCCTCGTCCTCCTCGCGGGTCGAGACGAGGACGTAGTGCGCGGTCGGCTCGGACGCGTAGGAGATGTCGGTGCGGGAGGGGTAGGCCTCGGTCGCGGTGTGCGAGTGGTAGATCACCACCGGCTCCTCGTCGCGGTCGTCCATCTCCCGCCACACCTTCAACTGCTCCTGGGAGTCGAACCGGTAGAACGTCGGGGAGCGCTCGGCGTTGACCATGGCGACGAACCGGACGGGGCGGTCCGAGCCGACCGGGCCCGCGATGATGCCGCAGGCCTCGTCGGGGTGGTCCGCGCGCGCGTGCGCGATGATCTGGTCGACCAGGGCCCGTTCAATCGTCAGCATGCCCGCAAGCTTAGAAGGCGCCCGTTCCGGAACCCCCACCCCAGGGCGGCTACTCCGGGGGAGGCTCCTCAAGGGGAGGTTCCTCCAAGGGCGGCTCCTCCAGAGCGTGGACGAGACCGTCCTGGAGCATCGTCAGCCAGTCGTAGGCGGCGAACATGGGGGCGCGCGGGTCGCGCGGGTCGAGGGCGCCCGCCTCCTCGTACCAGTCCTCGGTGATGTCGAGCCGGGTTCCGAGCGCCAGCCGGACGTCGTTCAGCGCACGCAGCCACTCCTGCATCCGCTTCTCGTCGAGGACGGTGTCGGTGTCGGTCTCACCGAGCGCGCCGAGGACCGCCCGGGCGGCCTCGCGCTTGCCGTCGCGCAGGCCGATCTCGGTGTAGCGGCGGAACTCCCCGGCGGCCTCGCCGTCGTCGCGGTAGGCGTCGGGGAACAGCCGCGCCAGGACCGGGTCGTCCGGCTTCACGGCGTTCTCGGCGATGCCCATGGAGGCCAGTTCGTCGTCGGGGCCGGGCGCGTCGCCGAGGAGCGCGAGCAGCTGCTCCATGAGGGCGCGCAGCAGCGCGGTCTCCTCCGGCTCCAGCCGGACTTGGAAGCCCTGGCGCGTCTTCGTCACATGGCTCATCGGGTCAATCATCCCGCTTCACGGTCGCCCACAGGCCGTAGGAGTGCAGGATCTCGACGTCCCGCTCCATCTCCTCGCGGGTGCCGTTGGCCACCACGGCGCGGCCCTTGTGGTGCACGTCGAGCATCAGCTTCTCGGCCTTGGTCTTGGGGTAGCCGAAGACGGCCTGGAACACATATGTGACGTACGACATGAGGTTGATCGGGTCGTTCCAGACGATCGCCAGCCAGGGCCGGTCGGCGCTCACGTCCTCCGCTGCGCCCGGCCGCTCCTGTTCGACCGGTGCGGGCGCCGTGTTCATGGCGCTCATTGGCCGGGTCGCCCCCTTTCTGCGCGCGGTCGGTCCGCCCACCGCATCCGATGCTATGCGTCTATCCCTCTCCTTGTGGGGAACGATCCCCCGCGCCGCCCGGTTCGCCGCGCTCACGCGTTTCCTTGGGGGGACCACCCCCACGCCGCCCAGTTCGCTGCGCTCACGCGTTTCCTTGTGGGGGACGATCCCCGACGCCCCCGGTTCGCTGCGCTCAGTGTGGTCTCCGGGTGTGGCGGCCCGCGTCACCATGGTGCCCGCAGTCGGCCCTAAAGTGCCACTTGTGAACCTTGGTGACGGCACGGCCCTGCTGACCGACCAGTACGAGCTGACCATGCTGCAGGCGGCCCTCCGCAGCGGGACGGCCGGCCGCCGCGCGGTGTTCGAGGTGTTCGCGCGGAGCCTGCCCGCCGGGCGCCGGTACGGCGTCGTCGCGGGCATCGGGCGGCTCCTCGACGCCATCGAGGCGTTCCGCTTCGAGGACGCCGAACTGGAGTTCCTCACCGCGAACGGCATCGTGGACGAGCCCACGGCGCGCTGGCTGGAGAAGTACCGCTTCACCGGGAATGTATGGGGCTATCCCGAAGGCGAGTGTTATTTCCCGGAATCGCCGATCCTGATGGTCGAGGGGACGTTCGGGGAGGCGGTCCTGCTGGAGACCGTCGCCCTGTCGATCCTCAACCACGACTGCGCGATCGCGTCCGCCGCGTCCCGGATGGTGCAGGCCGCGCAGGGGCGCCCGATCATCGAGATGGGGTCGCGGCGCACCCACGAGCGCGCCGCCGTGGCCGCCGCCCGCGCCGCCTACATCGCCGGGTTCACCACCACGTCCAACCTGGAGGCGGGCCGGCTGTACGGCGTGCCGACCGCCGGGACCAGCGCGCACTCCTTCACCCTCCTGCACGACAGCGAGCGGCACGCGTTCGAGGCGCAGCTCGCGGCCCTCGGCGGGGGCACCACGCTGCTGGTCGACACCTACGACGTCGAACGGGCCGTCCGCGCGGCGGTGGAGCTGGCCGGGCCGACGCTCGGCGCCGTCCGGATCGACAGCGGCGACCTCGGCGTGGTGGCGCGGCGCGTCCGCGAGCAGCTCGACTCCCTCGGCGCGCACGGCACGCGCATCGTGGTGACCGGCGACCTGGACGAGTACGGCATCGCGGCGCTCGCCGCGGCGCCCGTGGACGGGTACGGCGTGGGGACGTCCCTGGTGACCGGTTCCGGCGCCCCCACGGCGTCCCTCGTCTACAAGCTCGTCGCGCGGGCGGACGGCCCCGAGGAGGACGCGCCCATGCGCCCGGTGGCGAAGCGCTCCACGGGCAAGCCGAGCCGGGGCGGGCGCAAGACGGCCGTCCGCCGCGTCGACGGGCACGGCGTCGCCTACGCCGAGACCGTCTTCACCACCGAACCGACCACCGGCCCCCGCGACCGCGTCCTCCAGGTGCCGCTGGTGCGCGACGGCGAGGTCGTCGGGAGCGAGGCGCTCGGCGATGCCCGGGAACGCCACGCCCGCGCCGTCGCCGAACTGCCCCCGACGGCGCTCCAGCTCTCGAAGGGCGAGCCCGCCGTCCCGACCGAGTTCGTCAACGGCGGGCCACGCCGTTGAGCCGTCCCGCTTGGGGGAACGAGCCTGGGGTACGGTCGGAGCGGAGCCGGTGGGGCAACCGGTAGAGGGAGCGGTCATGGGCAAGAAGGCTCTGATCATCGTGGACGTGCAGAACGACTTCTGCGAGGGAGGGTCGCTCGCCGTCGCGGGCGGGGCCGCGGTGGCCACCGCGATCTCCGAGTACGTGGCCGCCCACCGGTCCGAGTACGCGCACATCGTCGCGACCCGCGACTTCCACCTCGACCCGGGCGGCCACTTCTCCGCCGAACCGGACTTCGCCGACACCTGGCCGCCGCACTGCGTGATCGGCACCCCGGGCGCCGACTTCCACCCCAACCTGGCACTCGCCCCCATCGAGGCCGTCTTCAGCAAGGGCCGCGAGACCGCCGCCTACAGCGGCTTCGAGGGCTTCTCCGACGACGAGACCCCGCTCGCCGACTGGCTCGCCGCCCGCGGCGTCGACTCCGTCGACGTCGTCGGGATCGCCACCGACCACTGCGTCCGGGCCACCGCGGTGGACGCTGTCCGCGCGGGCCTGCGCACCACCGTCCTGCTCGACCTCACGGCCGGCGTCAGCAAGGCCACCGTCGACCGGGCCCTCGACGAGCTCGCGCAGGAGGGCATCGTCCTGTCCGGCGCCCCGGTGGTGACCGCCTGACCATGCCCCCCACCACGCCCCCGCCCCCGCCCCCGGACACGACGGAGCCCACGGTCATCCTGATCGCCGGCGTCTCCGGCAGCGGCAAGACCACCATCGGCACGCTCCTCGCCGAGCGCCTCGGCTGGGACTACGCCGAGGCCGACGCGTTCCACTCCGAGGCCAACGTCGCCAAGATGCGCGCGGGCCACCCGCTCACCGACGAGGACCGCCTCCCCTGGCTGCGCGCCATCGCCGCGTGGATCGCGGAACGCCTCGCCACCGGCCGCCCCGGCGTCGTCACCTGCTCCGCCCTGAAACGCAGGTACCGCGACATGCTGCTCGACGGTCATGCGGGCGTCCGCCTGGTCCTCCTGGACGGCGACCGCGACACGATCGCCGCTCGGATGAAGGCCCGCAAGGGCCACTTCTTCAAGGCCGAGCTCCTCGACTCGCAGTTCGCCGACCTGGAACCCCCGGCCCCCGACGAGAACATCGTCACCGCCCCCATCACCGGTACGCCCGAAGAGACGGCCGCCCACATCCTCAAGGCCCTCGACCTGGTCCCGCCCTCCCACTGACCTCCCGAAGCCGGCCGCGGTCGGACGTGGCAGTCGACGAGGCGAGCCAAACCGACCGCCCGGAGCCTCCGCCCCCTGGTCCGGCGTAGAGCGGGTCGTCTCAGTCGCGCACGTGGCGGTGCCGAGGGCGCCGTCGCAGCGTCCGGTTACGGCCCCCTCCTTCCCCGGGACCGGACGTCCACCCGCCACCAGAACCGCGAAGCCGCCAAAGTCGCTGAGCTGTTGCCGACGATCCAAACCATATGATCTCATCTGAGATTATCTCAGATAGACAGTTCACGTCGATCGACGGGAGACATCCATGCTTGAGCCGACCCGCCGGCGCACGCCCGAGGCGAACGGCACGCCGCCGGCCGTCCGGAACCCCGCGCCGCGCCCGCTCCCGCGCCATGCGGGAGGGCCTCGATGATCGCGGCCTCCCCTGACGAGCAGGTCCGCGACGAGGTCATGACCGCGGCCGCTGTGGTCAAGTCCTATGGGACCGGTGACGGCGCGGTGACCGCGCTGCGCGGGGTGTCGGCGGCGTTCACGCGGGGCCAGTTCACCGCGATCATGGGGCCGTCCGGGTCGGGGAAGTCGACCTTCCTGCACTGCCTGGCCGGACTGGACACCGTGACGTCCGGCACCGTCGTCGTCGGCGGGGCCGAGCTCACCGGCCTGTCGCGCACCCGGCGCACCGAACTGCGCCGCGACCGGATGGGGTTCGTGTTCCAGTCGTTCAACCTGCTGCCGATGCTCACCGCCGAGGAGAACATCCGGCTCACCGGACGGCTCGCGGGCCACCGTGCGGACCCGCGCTGGTTCGACACGATCGTGGACGCGCTCGGACTGCGCGAACGGCTGGCGCACCGGCCCACGCAGCTGTCCGGCGGGCAGCAGCAGCGGGTCGCCGTGGCGCGGGCGCTGCTGACGCGGCCGGAGGTGCTGTTCGCCGACGAGCCGACCGGCAACCTCGACTCCCGCTCGGGCGCCGAGGTGCTCGGGTTCCTGCGCACCGCCGTCGACGCCTACCGGCAGACGGTGGTCATGGTGACGCACGATCCCGCGGCCGCCGCGCACGCCGACCGGGTGCTGTTCCTCGCCGACGGGACGATCGTCGACGAGCTGACCGCGCCCACCATCGACACCGTGCACGCCCGCATGCGCGAGACGGAGGCCTGACGGTGGGGAACGCCATGTGGCTCATCGCGCGACGCTCGTTCGCCGGCAGCTGGATGCGGCTGACCGCGACGCTGCTGGCGGCCCTGGGCTCGATCGCGCTCATAGCCGGCTCGCTGCAGTTCGCGCTGCGCGCGCAGGAGGCGGTGTCGGGCAGCGACGCGAGCGAGTACTTCCGCGCCGACGTGCTCGTGCAGGGCGGGACGGTCGATCCGGACGACGCGGCCGCGCCGCCCACCGGCGCGGTCCCCATGGACCGGATCGCCTCCCTGCCCGGGGTGGCGGCCGCCGCCGGGGACGCGGCGGTGGCGGTGACGGCCGCCCGTCCCGACGGCCGGGCGATCACCGCGGCGGCCGAGGGCAGGACGCTGCTGCGCCCCTGGGTGCCCGACCCGCGGCTGAATCCCTACCGGCTGGAGGCCGGGCGCGCCCCCGCGGCCGACGGCGAGGTGGCGGTCGTCCGGTACATGGCGCGCGGGGGGAAGGTGCGCGTCGGTGACACGCTGACGCTGACGCTGCCCCGCCAGACGCGCCAGGACCGGATCGTCGGGATCGTCAGCGTCCAGGACCGCGATGCCGTGGCCGCCGGCAACCTGGTGCTGGCGCCGCCCGAGACCGTGCGGCGCGCCGCCGCGCTGCCCCCGGGCACCTGGCCGAGCGTCTGGCTGAAGGCCGCCCCGGGCGTGCCCGCCGCCCGCCTGCGCGACGGGGCGGCCCGGGAACTGGGCGGCGCGGCCACGGTGCGCACCGCCGAGTCCGTGCGGCGCGCGCAGGCCGCCGCCGCGGAGGGCGAGGGCGCCTCGATCGCCGGCGTCATCGGCGGGCTCTCCCTGGTGGCGATCTTCGTCGGCCTGTTCGTGGTCGCCAACACGTTCGGCACGCTGGTGCGGCAGCGCACCCGGCTGCTGGCGCTGCTCAGCGCGATCGGCGCCACCCCGCGGCAGGTCAAACGGCTGATCCGCCTGGAGGCGCTGATACTCGGCGCCATCGCCGCCGTGGGCGGCGTCGCCGCGGCCTTCCCGCTGTCCGCGCTGATCATCCGGCTGTTCGCGCGGGACGGCTTCGACGTCTCGGCCGCGGCACCCCAGTTCGGGTGGGTCGCACTGGGGATCCCGGCGGCGGCCGGGATCCTGGTCACCCAGGCCGCAGCCTGGCGGGCGGCGCACCGCGCCGCGGGCACCTCGCCCGTGCAGGCACTGCGCAGCACCGTCACCGAGACCCGGGGGCGCCGGTGGCCGCGGCTGTCGGCCGCCTGCGCGATCTTCACCGGCGCGGCCTTCTGGTGGGCGGTGGCGGCCGCGGTGCGCGCCGACGACCCGCCCGGACCGGACCGCACGTTCGGGATCTCGCTGATGATCCTATTCGGGACGCTGCTCGCCATGACCGGCCTCGCCGTCCTCACCCCCTTCTTCGTCGGACCGCTCGGCGGGCTGGTGGGGCGCATCGGGCCGCTGGTCAGCGGGGAGGCCGGACGGCTGGCGCACATCACCGTCATCCGCAGCCCGCGCCGGGTCTCCTCGGCCGCCTCGTCACTGATGCTGGGCATCGCGCTGGTCGCCTCCGTGGTGCTCATCACCATGTCGGTGCACGACCGCTTCCGGGAGGCGGGCCGAGAGGTGATGGCGGCCGACCACGCGGTCACCGCGACCGCCCGGACCTCCGAAGGCGCGCCCGCGCCACTGGCCCGGGACGTGGCGGCCCTCGTCGCGGACGTGCCGGGGGTGTCGCGGACGACCGCCCTCACGCAGACCGAGGTCAAGCTGGTCCCGGATCCGGAGCCGCTCGACCCCGGCGAGGCACCCGAGCCGTTCCGCTTCCTCGTCAGCGGCGCCGAGCAGACCGGGCTGCGCGACGTCCTGCGGCTGGGCGGCCGGCCGCCGGCGCTGCGGCAGGGAGAGATCGCACTGTCGGGGAACGTCATGAAGGAGCGGGATCTGCGGCGCGGCCAAGAGATCGTCGTCCAGGGCGCCCGGGGCCGGGTCCCGCTCAAGGTGGCGGGCGCGTACCACGACCCCTCCCACCTGTTCGCCGACCAGGCACTGGTGGCGCCCGCGACCATGGACCGGATCGACGCCGGCGCGGCGACCCGGGCGGTCCTCGTACGGGGCGGCTCTCCGGAGGCGCTGGAGCGCGCGGTGGCCGGGGTCCCGGGGGTGCGGGTCCTCGGCCGCGACGCGTACGTGAGTGCGGCGTCGGATTCGCTCACCCGGCCGCTCAGGGCGACCTACGTCTTCGTCGGCATGGCGCTGCTGCTGGCCCTGTTCGGCATGGCGACCACGGTTTCGATGAGCGTCGCCGACCGGACCCCGGAGTTCGGACTGCTGGGCGCCGTGGGGGCGACCATGAGGCAGATCCGCTCGATCGTCCGATGGGAGGCGGCCATCGTGGTCGTCCTCGGCACGATCCTCGGCAGCATGATCGCGATGGGAGTGCTGACCCTGCTGCACGTGGCCACCGGGAGCTCGTTCCTGCGCCCGGACCCGCCGTGGTGGCTGTTTCCGCTGCTGGCGGCGGGCGCGGCCGTGACGACGCCGGCGATCTCGGCACTGCCCGCACGCCGGGCCGCCGCCGTCCCGGTCCTGGAGGCCGCCAAGGCCCAGTGAACCGCGACCGTCACAGTGGGTGCGCGGCTAGACCTCAGCGGGGGGCGAGGTCGTTCGAGTAGGTGCGCTGGTACGGAACAACCAATGCGCGACGACCAACGGGATGACGCCTACGGGATACCAGGCCACGTCAACGAGGTCGAACTGGGCGCCCAGCAGTTGGCGCGCGAACCAGCTGCGTTGGGAGATTTCGCCCGGCAGGGGAGTGAGCTGTGCGAACTCGATGAACCAGCAGTAGGCGACCGCGATGCTACCGGCGGGCAAGGGAGAGATCCGCGGCCGTACGAAGAGCACGATCGTGTAGACGATGGCCCCTGACAAAGCGGCGCCGGAATACTGGTCGACAAGCCCGTCCGCCACGGCGCGGATCGCATAGGCCGCGCCGGCGAAGCCGGCTGCCGACACGACCATCAGCAGCCGAACCCAGCGCGCAGCGAGCGTCATCGCACGATCTTAAGCGGCAACGCACACTCATGCCGCCACAGCGCCTACGCCCGCCCGGGCTGGTGTGGACGCGCCGGCGGGCGGTGGGCCTACCGAGGCTCAGGGGCGATGCGGTACCCGTGCGACGGCCCTCAGCACGTGGCGGGCGTGCTGGACGACGTCCTCCGGGATCGCCTCGGCGCACGCGGCGCCCAGGCTCTGGGGCGGGCTCAGCCGCGGCGCGGCGGTGAGGCGGTGAGGCGGTGAGGCGGCGCGGGGTCAGTGGCGGCGCTTGGCGGCCCAGTCGCGGATCTTGGCGATGCGCTCGCGGATCTCCTCGGCGCTCGCCTGGGGGACGGGCGGGCCGCCGCAGGCGCGGCGCAGCTCGTTGTGGATGACCCCCTGCGGCTGGCCCGTCCGGTGGTTCCAGGCGTTGACGAGGCCGTTCAGCTCGCGGCGCAGGGCCGCGATGTCCTCGGCGGCGGTGCGGTCGGCGCGCGGGTCGCCGGTCTTGCGCCGGCGCTCGTTGGCGATCTGCTCGGCCTGCCGCTTGCGCAGCAGCGCCGACACCTGGTCGGGCTCCAGCAGGCCGGGGATGCCGAGGTACTCCTCCTCCTCGGCCGACCCCGGCTCGGCGTTCATGCCGAACTCGCCGCCGTCGTAGAGCACGCGGTCGAACGTCGCGGACGCCTCCACCGTCTCGAACGGCAGCTCCTCGCCGACGTCGGGCGTGTCCTCCCGGCGGTTGGCCTCCGCGAGGAGCTCGTCGTCGAGGCCGTCCTCGCGGACGGGGCGGTCGAGGACGTGGTCGCGCTCCTCCTCCATCTCGGAGGCGTGGCCCATCAGCGTCGGCACCGACGGCAGGAACACCGAAGCGGTCTCGCCGCGCTTGCGGGCGCGGACGAAACGGCCGATGGCCTGCGCGAAGAACAGCGGCGTGCTGGTGGAGGTGGCGTAGACGCCGACGCACAAGCGCGGGATGTCGACGCCCTCGGACACCATGCGGACCGCGACCATCCAGCGGTCGTCGGTCTCGGCGAACCCCTTGATCTTCTTGGACGCGGTCGGGTCGTCCGACAGCACGATCGTGGCGCCCTGCCCGGTCACCGCGCGCAGCATCTTCGCGTAGGCGCGGGCGGCCTCGTGGTCGGTGGCGATGACCAGGCCGCCCGCGTCCGGGATCACGCGGCGCAGTTCGGTGAGGCGGCGGTCGGCCGCGGCGAGCACCTGGTTGATCCAGTTGCCCTTCGGGTCGAGCGCGGCCCGCCACGCCTGGGACGTCTGGTCCTGGGTGAGCGGCTCGCCGAGGGTCGCGGTGATCTCGTCGCCGGCGCGGGTGCGCCAGCGCATCTCGCCCGCGTACGCCAGGAAGATGACCGGCCGGACGACGCCGTCGGCGAGCGCGGGCCCGTAACCGTAGGTGTAGTCGGCCCGGCTGCGCCGGACGCCGTCCGGCCCCTCCTCGTACTGGACGAACGGGATCGGGTTGATGTCGGTGCGGAACGGCGTGCCGGACAGCGCGAGCCGCCGCGTCGCCGGCTCGAACGCCTCCCGGACGGCGTCGCCCCACGACAGGCCGTCGCCCGCGTGGTGCACCTCGTCGAAGATGACCAGCGACTTGCGCGACTCGGTGCGGTTGCGGTGCAGCGCCGGGCGCGCCGCGACGGTCGCGTACGTGACGGCGACGCCGTGGAAGTCCTTGCCGACGGGGCCCTGCCCGTTCTGGTACTCGGGGTCGATCCTGATGCCGACGCGGGCCGCCGACTCGGCCCACTGCCGCTTGAGGTGCTCGGTCGGGCACACGATCGTGAGCGACGAGACGACGCGGCGCTCCATCAGCTCGCGGGCGAGCCGGAGCGCGAACGTCGTCTTGCCGGCGCCGGGCGTCGCGACGGTGAGGAAGTCGCGCGGGCCCGGCGCCGTTCCGTCCGCGCCGAAGTACGCCTCCAGCGCCTGCTGCTGCCAGGCGCGCAGGGACTGCGCGGTCCCCCAGGCGGCCCGCTCGGGGAAGGCGGGGGGCATGCTCGATGCGGCGAAGGTGCTCACGGTCATTGAAGGCTACCGAGCCGCACCGACAGATCGGGCCGCGCCGGGCGCACCTGTGCCGAGATCCACACCCTGGCGGGCGCGCCCCGAGGACCGGTACGCCGCCCACACCGCGCGGATGCGACGCCCCTGACCTGCGGTGAAGCCCCGCATGCAGGCGTCCTGCGCGTAGTCCATGAAGTTGTGGATCGGGTCGAGACCCCGCTGCGGACACGTGTCGCGGCCGTGGGGGCAGCCCTGCGCCGGCTCCTCCTCGTACGGGGTGTCGGCCACCCCGTCGCCCGGCGCGGTGCACCCGCCTTCGAACGTGTGCATCAGGCCGAGCCAGTGCCCGATCTCGTGGACGGCCGTGTACCCGTGGTTGAACGGCGCGTAGGAGCCGTACGGCAGGCTGCGGTAGTCGACGGTGACGCCGTCCATGCGCGGGTCGCGCCGGTACCACTGGGGGAAGGTGGAGAAGCCCAGCACGTCCGCCCCGACGGCCGCCGTGTAGAGGTTGAGCGTCCCGCGACCGCCCTTGCGGAGGCGCCGCTTCATCGCGCCCTCGTTGCGCTGCGGGTGGTAGAACCAGGCCGCGTTGTCGGTGCGGTCGAGCGAGACGAGCCGGAACCGCACGCGGGTGTCGGCGCCGCCGAGGCGTCCGCCGTAGGCCGCGTTCAGCGTGGCGATCTGCCGCCCGACCGCCGCCGTGGACAGCCGCCCCGTACCGCCGCTGTGGAGGACGTGGAACCGCACCGGGACGACGAGGCTCCCCGCCCTGCGCTCTCCCGGGTAGGGGCGGGCCGCGTCGATGCGGGCCTCGTCGGACGTCCCGAACCGGTCGAGGAGCGTGCGGCGGAGGTCGGCGAGCATCGCGACGGCCTGGTCGTGGCCGAGGTCGACCCGGTCGCGCGGACGGACCGAGCGGACCGCGCCGTCCCTGGCCCCCGCCGCGTGCAGCGTCCCCGGCCCGCCCGACGTGCCCGGCGTGCCCGCTGGGTGCCGGACGCACCCGTCGTCGCCGTGCGCGACCGGAGCGGCCCGGAGCCGTTCCCGCTCCTGCTCACTGAAAGAACCCGGAACAGCACACACAGTGACCATCAGTGCGCACAGTGAAACCCCGGCAATCCGCCGCATCGAATCCCCCGATTGTTCAGGGACGCCCCATTCGGGACGTCCCGCGATAAGAAACGCCGAGGTCCCGCGGCACCTGACCGCAGGACCTCACGCGCGCACGCCTATCCGGCGGCGCGCCCTCGACCGCCGTTCAGCGGCCGGTCACTCCTTGCCGTCGCCGCCGGACTGCATGGATTCGTAGATCTCCTTGCACTCCGGGCAGACCGGGTACTTCTTCGGATCCCGGTTCGGCACCCAGACCTTGCCGCACAGCGCGATCACCGGCGTGCCGGTCACCGCACTCTCGGTGATCTTGGCCTTCTTCACGTAGTGGGCGAACCGCTCGTGGTCGCCGTCACCGTGGGAGAGGTCCGGCCGGACATCGCTCTCGGTGTCGCTGTTTGGAAGGATCTTCGTACTCACGTCGTTCACCTTAGTTCAGCGTGGGGTCGTCGGGGAAAGTGGAGACGAAGGCCAGGTCGCCGCCCTGCCGGCGCAGCACGTGCTGCCACAGCCGCTCCGGGTCGGCGGCGAACACGTCCCCGGCCTCGGCGGGCACCAGGTACCACGAGCCGTCCTCGATCTCGGCCCGCAGCTGCCCGGGCGACCAGCCGGCGTATCCGGCGAACACGCGCAGCTGCAGCAGTTCCGCCGCGAGCAGGCCGGGCGGGGCCTCCAGGTCGACCAGGCCGACCCGGGCGACCTCGGCTCCCCCGTCCAGGGCGCGCCATCCGAGCGGCTCGTCCTCGCCTGGCAGCCGGGCCAGGGCGAGCGCGTTCTCCAGCGCGACCGGTCCGCCCTGGAAGACCACGGCGGGGCCCGTCACCAGCTCCGCCCACGGCGGCAGCACCCGGTCGACCGGAACCTCGGTCGGCCGGTTGAGGACGACCCCCAGCGTGCCGCCGTCGCCGTCGTGCTCGACCAGCAGGACGACGCTGCGCCGAAAGTTCGGATCCTCCAGCTGCGGGGTGGCCACCAGCAGGAGACCGACCCTGATCCCGTCTTCCATGGGTCCCATGATGCGTTGCCCGGACCCCCGGCGGCACGTCCCTGGACTCGTTAGCCTGTTACGCATTCCTATCGATGGGGATATCGGCACCACGAGGTCCAGGGTTAAGAATGATCTAGGATCATCGGCCACCCGCTTGGTCCGCGCCGGGAGGACAGCGATGCAGTTGCCCAGGGTCATCATCGCCGCCGTGTTCATCGTGATCGGGGCGCTGATCGCGATCCCGGCCCTGGTGAAGTCGACCGGCTCCGCGTCACCGGCCTCCAGCACGGAGTCGACGTCCCCGAGCCCGTCCGGCGGTTCGCCGTCCACCTCGGGCAAGCCGACCCGCACCCCGTCGCACACCCCGACCCGCACGCCGACCCGCACCCCGACGCACCCGCCGACCACGGCGGCGCCCGCGCAGCCGGTGACGGCCACCATCGGCTCGGTGTCCTGCCCCGACCGCACCGTGAACGTCAAGGTCCGCAACACCGGGACGCAGACAGAGGACTTCTCCATCGAGAAGAACGACGACTCCGCCGCCGTCCCCGGCAAGATCGGCCCGGGCGCCACCCGGACCGTCGCGGTGAAGCTGCGCGAGGACCGCCGCACCCGCATCACCGTCCGGTGGGCGAACCGGCAGATCGAGAGCGCCACGGTCAAGGCGAACTGCAAGAAGGCGGGCGGCGCGCCGCACGAGACGCCGCCCGGCAAGCTGCCGCACACCGGCCCCGACACCGTGCTGTGGGCGCGGGCCGCGACCGGCGTCGCCATCATCCTGACCGGCGCGATCATCTTCTGGTACGGAGGCATCTGGCCCCGCCGCCGCGAGCAGATCTTCGCGGGCCGCAAGTCCGACTGAGCGCGCGGGCCCGAGCCCGGAGGCACGAGCCCGCCGCGAGGACGACCGCCGCGCCTAGGCCTCGGTGCGGGGGCGGCCGCCCGCGGCCTCGCGGACGGCGCCGGCGACGCGGGTGCTCACGTCCGGGTGGAAGACGCTCGGCACGATGTAGTTCGGGCCGAGCTCGTCCGGGGTGACGACCTCGGCGAGGGCCTTGGCCGCGGCCGCGAGCATGTCGAGGGTGACGCCGTCGGCCTGGGCGTCCAGCAGGCCGCGGAACACGCCCGGGAACGCCAGCACGTTGTTGATCTGGTTCGGGTAGTCGCTGCGGCCGGTGGCGACGACGGCGGCGTGCTCGCGGGCCTCGTCCGGCGACACCTCCGGCTCCGGGTTGGCGAGCGCGAACACGATCGCGTCGTCGCTCATGGTGGCGATGTCGTCGCCGGTCAGGATGCCGGGGGCCGACACGCCGATGAACACGTCGGCGTCCTTCACCGCGCCGCGCAGGTCGCCGGAGTAGCCGCCCTCGTTGGTGTGCTCGGCGATCCAGCGGAGCGAGTCGTCGAGGTCGTCGCGGTCCTTGTGCACGGCGCCGCGGTAGTCGCAGACGACGAGGTTGCGGGCGCCGGCGTGCATCAGAAGCTTCAGGATGGCGGTGCCGGCCGCGCCCGCGCCCGCCATCGTGATGCGGACGGCGCCGATGTCCTTGCCGACGACGCGCAGCGCGTTCGTCAGCGCGGCGAGCACGCAGATCGCGGTGCCGTGCTGGTCGTCGTGGAAGACGGGGATGTCGAGCAGCTCGCGCAGCCGGGCCTCGACCTCGAAGCAGCGCGGCGCGGAGATGTCCTCCAGGTTGATGCCGCCGAACGCGGGCGCGATGATCTGCACCGTCCGGACGATCTCGTCGGTGTCCTGCGTGTCGAGGCAGATCGGCCAGGCGTCGATCCCGGCGAACCGCTTGAACAGCGCCGCCTTGCCCTCCATGACCGGCAGCGCGGCCTCCGGGCCGATGTTGCCGAGGCCGAGCACCGCCGAGCCGTCGGTCACCACGGCGACGCTGTTGCGTTTGATCGTCAGCCGGCGGACGTCCTCGGGGTTGCGGGCGATGGCCAGGGAGACGCGGGCGACCCCGGGCGTGTAGGCCATCGACAGCTCGTCGCGGTTGCGCAGCGGCACCTTCGACTGCATCTCGATCTTGCCGCCGAGGTGCATCAGGAACGTCCGGTCGCTGACCTTGTGGATCTTGACGGAGTCGATCCGCTCCAGCTCGCCCGCGATCGCCTCGGCGTGCTGGGTGTCGCGGGTGGCGATCGTGACGTCGATGCGCAGCGTCTCGTGGCCGGCGGTGTTGACGTCGAGGGCCGTGACGATGCCGCCGGCGTTCTCGACCACGTGGGTGATCTGGCTGACGGCCCGGCCGCCGGCCGGGACCTCCAGCCGGACGGTGATGGAGTACGACACGCTTGGCACGCTCGCCACGACAGTTGCTCCCTATTTATACGGGTTTGTCCACATCCGAGCGCGCCGAGCCGAGGGGACGGTGCGTCCGGGGCCGCCGCCCGGTCCCGTCCGGCGGCTCCCGACGCCCGGCCGCGGCGCCGATCGGCTCGGCGGTCGCGGGGCACGGGCGGCCCCCGTGGTGTCGATCACTGGATGGTGTCGGGCACGGGCTGGCAGAGCCGCGGATCGGCGGAATCGACCCCGTAGAAGTGCTTCACCCGTGGAAGTGCTTCATGTGGGCCGCACGGGCGCGGTCATCGCCATCGAGCATACGCTCAACATCGCGTTCGGGGGGCCCGCTCGGCCCGGACGCCCGTGCTCGGAACCCCGGTTCGGAGCACGGGCTTCGCGGCACGGGCGCGGGGGTCCGGCTCAGAACAGGGCTGACTGGAGGCCGCGGCGGGCCTTGCCGACGCGCGGGTCGTCCGGCGGCAGCAGCTCGAACAGCGACAGCAGGTGCTTGCGCACCGCGTCGCGGTCGTCGCCCGCGCTGCGCCGCACCGCGCCCACCAGCCGGTCGAAGGCGTCGTCGATGCGCCCGGACACCATCTCCACGTCGGACGCGCTGATCTGCGCCTGGACGTCGCCGGGCTTCTCGGCCGCCTCCTGGAGCGCGCGCTCGGCGTCGAGCGACCGCACCCGCAGGCTCAGCTCGACCAGGGCGAGGCCCTGCTTGGCCTGGTCGTCCCTCGGGTCGGCGGCGAGGACCCGCTCGAACGCGCCCTTGGCCGCGTCCAGGTCGCCGCGCTGCAGGGCCTCCTCGGCCTCGGAGTACACCGGGTCGGCCGCAGGGGCCGCCGCGCCGGCGGCCGGCTGCTCGCCCGCGGGGGCGTCCGGCAGGATGCCCTCGCTGCGCAGCGCCTCGAAGAGCTGGTCGATGGCCTGGCGGACCTGCGGCTCGGGCGCGGCGCCGTTCAGGAACGGCAGCAGCTGCCCGGCGACGACCGCCGCGACGAACGGGATGCCGCGCACGCCCATCTGCTGCATGTAGGCGCCGAGCTGCGGGTTCGCGTCGATGTCGACCTTGGCCAGGATCCACTTGCCGGCCGCCTCGGTGGCGAGCTTCTCCAGGATCGGGCCGAGCTGCTTGCACGGACCGCACCACTCGGCCCAGAAGTCCACCAGGACGGGGACGGACTGCGACCGCTCCACGACCTCGGTGTTGAAGGTCTGGTCGGTGACGTCCACGACGTAGGGGCCGCCGGGCGCGCCCGCGGCGGGCGCCGCGCCGCCGGCCGCGCCGCCGGACTGGGCCCGGCGTTCCTGCTGCTTCCTTGCCGCGGCCTGGCGCGCTCCCAGGTCGATGGCCCCGTGCAACGAAAAGTCCCGAGAAGGCATGGGTCCATCCTGCCCCATGACCGCGCCCGGCCGTACGTCCGTACGCTCCCAGCGGAGCGCGGGCCCCGCGACGGACGCCCAGTGTGTCCGCATAAATGGCGCAATAAGAGAATTGCTCGCCTTCTTCGATTTCCTTCCCCGGGCGCCCCGGGCAAAGACTTCAGGCGTCCTGCCGTAAAGGCAATAAGATTGCTGACAGCCATCACCAAGCCCGGTTATAGTCACGATGTCGATGCATTGCGGCCCGGCAAAAGCGACCGGGCCGGCGCCGCCGGGGGGCGGCCCCGGCCCGCGGGCGCGCCGCGTGGCGGGTTGGGGGACCCGAGGCCACCGGGGCGGCGGGGGTGCCGTCCGGCCGCCGCGACCGCATGACGAACAACGGGGGGAAAACTTGTGATCGCGGAGCATTCCGTGATCGTGGCCCGAGGAATGGGTGTCCGCCGCGGGGGGCGGTGGCTCCTGCGCCCGGTGACCTTCGGCGTGCCCGAAGGCGTGGTCGGCCTTGCCGGTCCACCTGGTGCCGGTAAATCCACTCTGCTGGCCACGTTCGCGACCTTGCGCAGGCCGAACGCCGGCGCGCTGCACATTCTCGGGCACGACATAACGAACGCCGCGGGGCAGCGGGCCGCCCGTGCCGGGATCGGATACCTGCCCGCCCGGTTCTCGCAGGCCGAGGGCATGACGGCCGGAGAGTTCGTCGCCTACGCCGCGTACTACAAGCGGACGAGCGCGTCCGCCGCGCAGAGCATGCTCCGCCGCTTCGACCTGACCGACGCCGCCGGGACGGAGCTGGCGCTGCTGCCGCCGGAGGTCCGGCTGCGCGCCGGGCTGGCCGCCGCCTGCGTCCACGAGCCCGGCCTCGTCCTGCTCGACGACCCCTTCGGCGAGCTGTGCGCCGCCGCCGAACCGTGGCCCACCGGCGCCGCCGGGCCCGGCCGGCAGACGCTGACCACGGCCATGGCCGAGCTGATCCCGGTGCTGCGCTCGCTGGCGCCCGCCGTGGTCGTCACCGCCGACGCCACCGAGACGCTCACCGGCTGGTGCGACCGCCTCTTCACGCTCGCCCGCGGCCGGCTCAGCGAGCAGCCCGCGCAGTCGGCCACCGCCCGCCGCGGCCGCACCGCCGCCGACCGGCGCGGTGCCTCCGAACGACGGGGCGCCCCCGAGCGACGGGGGGCCGCCGACCGGGTGGGCGCCCCGGGCGCGCGGGACGCCCTCACGCCGCAGGCGGTCGACGCGATGGCCCGGCGGCGTCCCTCCCTGCGCACGATGCGGCAGGTGTCCCTGCCGCAGCTGAGCCTGCCGCACCTGACGCTGCCGCCCTTCTCCCTGCCGACCCTGCCCCTGCCGCCCCGGGCCCTGCCGCCCCTGACGAAGGCGCGGGCGGGGCGGTCGCCCGCCGAGAGCGCCACCGGTGTCTGACCTCGGGCGGGTGCTCCGGCTGGACGCCCGCCGCACGGCGCTGCTCGTCGCCGTGCCGGTCCTCACCGGGCTCGGGACGGCGGCGGCGTGCCTGTCGCTCTCCCCGCCCGTCGCGTACTGGGACAACACCGTCGTCGCGCTGGTCAACGCCGTCCGCTTCCTGGGCCCCGCCGCCGCGGGGCTGGCGGCTTGGACGGCCGTCCGGGAACGTCCGCTCGACTACCTGCGCGACCTCACCGCCCGATCTCCCGCGACCGGTGCGCTGTTCGACCTGCTGCTGCTCTCGTCCGCCGCCCTGGTCTCCTACGTCGTGGTCACCGCCGTGGCCGTCACCGTCACCCTCGTGCACGCGCACGCCGGGCAGCCCCAGCCGCTCGGCGTGCTGTCGGGCGCGGGCGCGCTCGTCCTGCACGTCGTCGTGGGCTACCTGACCGGACGCGTCGCGCCGCACCGCGCCACGGCGGCCCTCGTGCTCGCCGCCACGTCCCTGTGGGCCGCCCTGCGCATCCCCGGCATGTCCTGGTGGAGCCTCCTGCCCCCCGCCGCGCTCCCCCGCATCCGGCTTTTCACCGCTTTGCGCCCCGAGGTGTTCGCCGACCAGATCCTGTGGACCACGGGGCTGACCGCCGCGCTGATCCTCGGCTACGTGATGTGGGCGACGCGCCGGCTCCTGCTCGTCCTGCCGCTGGCGGTGGCGCTGGCCGCGACCGTCTCGGCCTCCCTCGGCCTGCACGACTCCGGCGGCGGAACGGTCGCGCCCGCCCGGGCGGAGCCGGTTTGCCGGCGGTGGCCCCTGACCGTCTGCGTGCACCCCGCCCTGCGGGACGCGCTGGCCCCGCTGATGGAGGCGGCCACCCCGCTCGCCGCGCGGCTGAACGGCACGCCCGGCGCCTTCACGAAGGTCGAGCAGCGTCCCTCCTGGGAGCCCGTCACGGTGGTGGGCGGCGTCGCCGGCGTCCACCTCGACGAGGACCTCTCCCCCGGATACGCGGCCCGCGCCGTCCGGCAGATCAGCGACGGGCTCAAGGACGCCCGGTACTGCACGGCCGAAGGCGATTCCCGCGGGGGCTACCGCGCACTGGTCGACGCGTGGCTCCTCGGCGACGAGCCCCCGGCCGTCACCGACACACTCACGGCGCGCCGGTTCGCGTCCTGGACCGAGCAGCGGCGCCGCGACTGGCTGCGGCTGCACTTCGCCCGGTACCGCGCCTGCGCGCTCGGCCCGCGCGACTTCCGCACGCCGCGTTCCACGGAGGGCCCCCGGCGCGGGGTCCTGGCGACCCGTCCTGCGTGACCGCGGCAGGACCCCCACCCGGCCGCGGTCACGCAGGAGGTCAGACGCCCCGGCCGACGGGCTCCGGCTCGGCGGCGGGGCGCGTCCAGTGGCGCTCCACCAAGAACGGGGCGACGGGCAGGACGGCCGCGCCCAGGGCGAGGACCGTGCGCTTGAGGTCCCAGCCGAGCTGCTCGCGGACGAGGAAGACCAGACCGACGTAGGCCATGAAGAGGACTCCGTGTACCGGCCCCATCAGCTGCACGCCGACCGGCGCGTCCGCCCCGTACTTCAGCGGCATCGCGACCAGCAGCAGGAGGAGGAACGAGACCGCCTCGGCGACGGAGACGAACCGGAAAGCACGAATCATGTCCACGCCCCGCTCAACGGCGCGCCCGCGGTCCGCGGTTTCCGCCCCGCATATGACGTCGCTCACACGGCCGTGCGCGAACCGTGAACACCGCAAGCCGTGAACGTGCGCAAACCGTGACGTGTGCGACGCCCGGCGGGCCTCTACTGTGTCCGCGTGGACTGGAGCCTGCTGACCTGCGCGCGCAAGGGACACATCACCTACGCGCCGGACGAGGAGGGGCTGCGCGAGCGGCTCGTCGTCTCGTCCCCCATCGGCGACGCGTGGCGCTGCCTGCGCTGCGGGACCTACTTGCACGGCGAGCCGCACGGCGCGGGCCCGGCCGACCGGGCGCCGCTGGTCAAGCGCGGCCGGGAGCTGCGCGACGCCTTCATCATGCGGTTCTTCGCGGTCGAGCGCGGCATCCGCGGCCTGATCGTCCTGGTCGCCGCGTACGGGGTGTGGCGGTTCGCGGGCAGCCGCGGATCGATCGAGCGGATCTTCGAGAAGGAGATCCCGCTGCTGCGCCCGCTCGCCGAGCAGATCGGCTGGGACCTCGACCACTCCAAGGTCGTCACGTCCCTCCGGCACGTGTTCGACCTGGACGCGCGGACGCTGCGCTGGCTCGCCGTCGGCCTCGTCGTCTACGGCGCGATCGAGCTGATCGAGGCGGTCGGGCTGTGGCTGCTGCAGCGCTGGGGCGAGTACTTCGCGGTCGTCGCGACGTGCTTCGGGCTGCCGATCGAGATCTACGAGCTGGTGGAGAAGGTCACCGCGCTGCGCATCGGCGCGCTGGTGCTCAATATCGGTCTCATCGTCTACATCGTCGTCACCAAACGGCTATTCGGCGTGCGGGGCGGGCGAGCCGCGCACGAGGCGCATCTCCGCAGCGAGTCGCTCATAGAGGTCGAGCTGGCGACGCACGAGTCGGACCTGCGGCACCCGTCCCGGCCCGAGCCCGAGCCCACCGGATGAGGTAGCGGACGCCGCAGCCGGGAACATCGGGTACATGGCTCGCTCGGAAACGAAGAACGACGCGAAGAAGGGCACGCCCGCCAAGGCGTCCCCCGACCGCTCCCGCCCCCCTCGGCGCGGCCTCCTCACCCCGGTCGCGATCATCGTCGCCACCGTCGCGATCGTCCTGGTCGCCCAGCAGGCGCTGCACGGCCTCCCCCACTGGCTGAACCCGTTCGGGGAGGAGACGAAGGACCGCAGCGGCCCCGTCCTGCTCAAGTCGATCCGCGACCTGCACCGCTACGAGGCGGCGAGCGGCAACTTCCAGGTCGTCGTGGACCTGGAGAAGGACGCCAAGTTCCTGCCGTCCTCGCTGCGCGGCAAGCGGACCCTGTTCGTCGGCAACGGCTCGGTCGACGCCTACGTGGACTTCTCGAAGCTGGGCTCCGGCGCCATCAAGGTCAACGAGGACCGGACGGCGGCGACGATCACACTCCCGCCCGCCCAGTTGGAGAAGACCAACCTGGACCCGAAGAACAGCTACGTCTACGCGACCCAGCGCGGCGTCTTCGACCGCTTCGGCGACTTCTTCAGCAGCAACCCGAACAACCAGCAGCAGCTCTACGTCCTGGCGTCCCAGAAGATCCAGACGGCCGCCGCCCAGAGCGGCCTGAAGCAGCGCGCCGACGCCAACACGAAGTCGATGCTGGAGAACATGCTCAAGGCCCTCGGCTTCAAAACGGTGACCATCACCCCGGCCCCCCAGTAGCACCCTGAACCATCAGCATTCCGATCCGGGCCCCGAGCCCCAAGCCGGTGGCCCGATCGGAGCGCACTGGCACCAGCCACCACCGCACCACGCGACGACCCCAACACTCGCGATCGCGTCCGAAGGCGGATTCGAGCTTGCGAGAATCCGATCGCGCAGCGAGCCGCAAGGCGAGCCGGAGCGATGCAGCGATCGCCCGTGGTCTGAACCAGGCGCGAGCCGCTAGGCGAGCGACTGGTTCGGAACACGAATAAGCAGAGCGTCGCCCTGGCCGCCGCCGCCGCACAATCCGGCGGCGCCGGTGCCGCCGCCGCGGCGCTTCAGCTCGTAGGCCAGGTGCAGGACGATGCGGGCGCCGGACATGCCGACCGGGTGGCCGAGCGCGATGGCGCCGCCGTTGACGTTGACCTTCTCGGGGCCGACGCCGAGGTCGCGCATCGACTGGATGCCGACCGAGGCGAAGGCCTCGTTGATCTCGATGAGGTCCAGGTCGTCGACGGTGCGGCCCTCCTTGCCGAGGGCGTGCTTGATCGCGTTGGACGGCTGGGACTGCAGCGAGTTGTCCGGCCCGGCGACGTTGCCGTGCGCGCCGATCTCGGCGAGCCAGGTGAGGCCGAGCTCCTCGGCCTTGGCCTTGGACATCACGACGACCGCGGCGGCGCCGTCGGAGATCTGCGAGGACGACCCGGCGGTGATCGTCCCCTCCTTGCTGAACGCGGGGCGCAGTCTGGCCAGGCTCTCGGCGGTGGTGTCGCCGCGCACGCCCTCGTCGGTGGCGAACACGACGGGCTCGCCGCGCCGCTGCGGGATCTCGACCGGGGCGATCTCCTCGTCGAAGACGCCGTTCTTGATCGCCTCGGCGGCGCGCTGGTGGGAGCGGGCGGAGAACTCGTCCTGCTCCTCGCGGGAGATGCCGAGCTTGGCGTTGTGGCCCTCGGTGGACTCGCCCATGGAGACGCCGTCGAAGGCGTCGGTGAGGGCGTCGTAGGCCATATGGTCGAGGACCTCGACGGAGCCGTACTTGTAGCCGCCGCGCGACTTCGGCAGCAGGTGCGGGGCCTGGGTCATCGACTCCATGCCGCCCGCCACCACGATGTCGAACTCGCCGGCCCGGATGAGCTGGTCGGCCAGCGCGATCGCGTCCAGCCCGGACAGGCAGACCTTGTTGATCGTGATGGACGGGACGCTCATCGGGATGCCCGCCTTGACCGCCGCCTGGCGGGACGGGATCTGGCCCGCGCCCGCCTGCAGGACCTGGCCGAGGATCACGTACTGGACCTGGTCGCCGGACACCCCGGCCCGCTCCAGCGCCGCCTTGATCGCGTGGGCGCCGAGATCGGCCGCGGAGAAGTCCTTCAGCGAGCCCATCAGGCGCCCGATGGGGGTGCGCGCTCCGGCGACGATCACGGACGTGGTGCTCATGTGGGGGCCTCCAGGGTGGTGCTGCGGCGACGTTTGCCACGATACCCACGGGAGCGGCGTTCGGTTCCGTTCGCCCCCGCCTGGCCGTCCGAGGAGGGACAAAGCACATGCTGACCCGTATCGACCACATCGGCATCGCCTGCCGCGATCTGGACGCGACCGTCGAGTTCTACAAGGCCACCTACGGCTTCACCGACGCGCACTTCGAGGTGAACGAGGAGCAGGGCGTGCGGGAGTGCATGCTCAAGATCAACGAGACGGGCGACGGCGCGGCGAGCTACCTGCAGCTCATCGAGCCGATCCGGGAGGACTCGGCGGTCGCCAAGTGGATGGAGAAGAACGGCGAGGGCGTCCACCACATCGCGTTCGGGACGGACGGGACGGTCGCCGACGAGGCGGCGGGCATCGCCGGCAAGGGCGTGCGGGTGCTGTACGACGCGCCGCGCAACGGGTCCATGGGATCCTTGATCAACTTTTTGCACCCGAAGGACTGCCACGGCGTCCTGACGGAGCTGGTGCAGAAGCGTCCGGACGGCGAATGATCTTGCCGGTGCGGGGTACGGCGCGGGCGGGCCAGGATCGTGACGTGTTCGGTATCACGGTCACGGTCCGCACGGCGCCGACCGCCGCTCTGTGACTGTTCAGACACATCTGGTGCATTTGCACCCCCACACCTGGGCTCACACGGGCATGCCACACGGGCGAACAAAAAGGACATTCCACGCAGCGCGTCAAGATGAGCCCCCAACACGGCAGTGTCCGGAGTACGCTTCAGTCGCCGGAAGAGGTCTGGGGCACTGCGTCCGTCATGCCAGGCGATCAACCGGTCCCCGGAACCACCCGTAGCCCCGTCACATCAGGATTGAGCCACATGCAGTCCGACATCGACGCCCAGCTCAGCAACTTCTTTGAAGACACGCCCCCGCGCGAGTTCGACGTGGTGCTTCGCGGCTACGACCGGCACCAGGTCGACGAGCACATCAAGCAGCTCGACAACGAGGTGCGGCAGACCCGCGAGCAGACCCAGGCCCTGCAGCGCGAGCTGTCGGACGCCCACCGTCAGCTGCAGGAGCAGGAACGTCCGACCTACTCCGGTCTCGGCGCCCGCATCGAGCAACTGCTGCGGCTCGCCGAGGAGCAGGCGACCGAGCTGGTCCAGGCGGCCCGCTCCGAGGCGAACGAGATCAAGGCCGCGGCCAAGGTCGACGCCGCCGAGCAGCGCGCCACCGCCGAGAACGACGCCTCCGAGCTGCGCGCCAACGCCCAGCGCGAGGGCGACGACATGCGGCAGGCGGCCGAGCGGGAGGCCGAGGAGGTGCGCACCTCCGCCCGCCGCGAGGCCGACGAGCTGACCTCCACGACCGAGCGCGAGGTCGCCAAGCTGCGGGCCACCGCCGACCACGAGGTCGCCGAGAAGCGCGCCGCCGCCGAGCGCGAGATCGCCAAGCTGCGCACCACCACCGAGCGCGAGGTCGCGCAGCTGCGCGCGTCCACCAAGCGCGAGCGCGACGAGATCCTCACCACGGCCAAGCGGCAGGCCGACGAGATGCGGGCCCAGGCCCAGCGCATCCTGGAGGAGAGCGAGGCCCAGCGCGCCCAGGCCGAGGCCGAGTTCGAGATCCAGCTCGCCGCCCGCCGCGAGGAGGCCGACCGGCAGGACGCCGAGCGCCACTCCGCCGCCCAGGCCGCGACGCAGAAGCTCGTCGCCGAGGCCGAGCAGCGCGCCGCGTCCGCCGAGCAGCGCGCCGCGAAGGCGACGCAGCAGGCCGAGCAGACCCGGCGCGAGGCCGACTCGCACGCCAAGCAGCTCATGGCCAACGCGCGCAAGAACTCCGACAACGTGATCGCCGAGGCCAAGGCCCAGGCCGAGCAGCTGCTCGCCGAGACCAAGTCCGAGGCCGACCGCGTGCGGACGGCGGCGCAGCGCCAGGTCGACGAGCTCACCCGGCAGCGCGACAGCATCACCAGCCACCTCAACCAGCTGCGCCAGCTCATCGGCGGCGTCGCGCCGACGATGGGCGCCGAGCCCGAGCTGGCCGCGCCCCCGGAGAAGGCCGCGATCCCGGCGGCCGAGCCGAAGCCGGCCCCGGCGCAGCAGGCCCAGCCCAAGCAGCAGCCGGCCGCCAAGGCCGCGCCCGCGAAGCCGGCACAGGCCAAGAAGTCCGAAGACGACGACGAGGACTGGTGGCAGGAGTGACCACCTGACGGTCGGGCATGACGGGAAAGCCTGGAGGCGGTGAAACGCCTCCGGGCTTTCCGTCGTCTCAAACCCGTAGACGCAGGACAGAGGAGAGCGGCGTGCCCGACCAGACCCCCCACGACGACGGCCGCGACCCCTCCCCCGGCGAGGGGCGGCCCGCGACCGGCAGCCGGGTCCCCGCTCCGGCGCCGCCCGCCGACGACCCCCGCAACGGCGAGGCGCGGGACGAAGAGGCGCGGGACGGTGAGGTCGGCTCCGGTGGGACGGACGACGACGAGAGCGTCGCGCCGAGTGGTGCGCTGATACCCGAGGAGATCGAGCAGCCCGTGGGCGAACGCGACCCGGCGACCGGCGGCCCCGTCACGCTCCCGGCCGCGCAGTCGGCCACCGAGCCGGTCGCGCCCGAGCCCGGTGCGCCCGACCCGGCGCACGACGTCGAGCAGCGCAAGCGCGAGGCGGGCGTCGACCACCTGTTCCCGTTCGGCAGGCCCGGCCAGCCGCTCGGCCGCGCGCACCCGTTCGTGTTCGGGTTCACCGCGGCGCTCGGCGTCATCACGGCCTGGATGCTGGTGAAGGCGGCGACGAACGCCAAGTCGGTGCTCGTCATGATCGTGGTCGCGATGTTCCTCGCGGTCGGCCTCAACCCGGCGGTGGAGCGGCTCCGCAAGTTCGGCCTGCCGCGCGGCGCCGCCGTCGCCACGGTGTTCCTGATCGTGATCCTGTTCTTCGCCGGGTTCGTCGCGTCCCTCGTCCAGCCGGTGTCCGAGCAGGTCACCGAGCTGCGGCACAACATCCCCGAGTACGTCCAGCAGTTGCAGGACAACAAGCGGCTCGCCGAGTGGGACAAGCGCTACGGCCTGCTCGAACGGGCCGAGAAGACGGTGAACGGCGACGGCTTCCAGAGGGGCCTCACCGACACCGCCACCGGCATCGGCAAGGTCGCGATCAACGGCATCTTCCAGACGATCACGATCCTGATCCTGACGCTGTACTTCCTCAGCTCGCTGCCGCAGATCAAGACGTTCTTCTACCAGCTCGCGCCGCGCTCCCGCAGAGCCCGCGTCGCCCTGCTCGGCGACGAGATCCTCGACCGGATCGGCGGCTACGTCGCGGGACAGTTCACGATCGCGCTCATCGCGGGCGTGTGCTCGTACGTCTTCCTGTCGATCCTCGGGGTGAAGTACGCGCTCGCGCTGGCGCTGATCGTCGCGGTGACCGACCTGGTCCCGCTCATCGGCGCCACGATCGGCGCGGTGGTCGTCTCCCTGGTGGCGTTCCTGACCGGGAACACGACCGACCTCATCGTGTGCGCGATCTTCTACGTCGTCTACCAGCAGGTGGAGAACTACCTCGTCTACCCGCGCGTGATGAAGCGGACCGTGGACGTCCAGCCGGCGGTCACGATCGTGGCGGCGCTGGTCGGCGCGGCGCTGCTCGGCGTCGTCGGCGCGCTGCTGGCGATCCCGACGGCGGCGGCGATATCGCTGCTGATCCGCGAGGTCGCCATGCCGCGCCAGGAGACGCTGTAGGCCCCGGCCTGATCCGGCCCTGCTTGCGAGGCCCTCGCAAGCACGGTCTCGGGGGGGCGGGGCGGGGCGGGGCGGGGCGCGCGGCGGGGGGCGGGGGCGGGCGGCCCCCCCCCCCCC